>NZ_JAQDKY010000034.1:0-52573 GCF_027662325.1 Blautia faecis
AACAAAGATTATTATGGGAGGTAGTCTAAATGAGATTAAAAGATAAAGTTGCAATCATTACGGGTGGAAGCCGTGGTATAGGATTTGCTACAGCTGATAAATTCTTGAAGGAAGGTGCTTCAGTTGTGTTGGCAGCAAGTTCACAGGAATCGGCAGATGTTGCTGTAGATAAATTAAAAGAAAAATATCCCAATGCAATAGTGGCTGGAATTAGTCCAAATCTGGCAAGCATGGAGTCTGTCAGAAAGGCTTTTAAAGAGGCAACTGAAAAATATGGATGTGTCGACATACTGGTAAATAATGCAGGGATTTCAGAAAACACCTCATTTATGGATTATACAGAGGAGACTTTTGATAAAGTCATGGATCTAAATGTAAAAGGAGTATTTAATACTACTCGTGTAGCAGCAGAATGTATGGTGGCAAGAGGCAAGGGGGTCATTCTCTCAACTTCTTCCATGGTGAGTATTTCGGGACAGCCAAGTGGGTTTGCTTATCCGGCATCGAAGTTTGCAGTAAACGGATTGACTGTATCATTAGCAAGAGAACTAGGACCTAAAGGTATTCGTGTTAATGCTGTTGCACCTGGGATTACAGAAACTGATATGATGAAGGCCGTGCCAAAGGAAGTTATCGAACCTATGATTGAAAGAATTCCATTGCGTCGTCTTGGACAGCCAGAAGATATTGCCAATGCGTTTGTGTTTCTTGCTTCAGATGAGGCGAGTTACATTACAGGTGTTATATTAAGTGTAGATGGTATGGCAAGAAGTTAAGTTAATGAGGTATGGTGATGTAATCACGGAAAATAAATGAAATTAAGACTATAATAAATCTACAAAAAGAAAAAGATAAGGAGGACTGTAAAATGTCTGCTATTAATATCAATAAAAATAATTTTCAGAACGAAGTACTGAATTCCGATAAACCCGTTCTTTTAGATTTTTGGGCATCTTGGTGTGCGCCTTGCCGTATGGTAGTACCTATTGTAGAGGAGATTGCAAGTGAGCGTAGAGATATTAAAGTTGGAAAGATTAATGTAGATGAAGAGCCTGAACTGGCAAATAAGTTCAGTATTATGAGCATTCCAACTTTAGTGGTTATGAAGAATGGGAAGATTGTACAGCAGGTTTCAGGGGCGAGACCTAAGAATGCGATTTTAGAAATGCTTTAGGGAGGTGTGCTAATGGGATTTTTTGATCTCTTTAAACAGTCGAATATTAATCAAGGCATAGAAGAATATAAAAGGACTGATGATGCAGTTCTGCTGGATGTACGTACACCGCAGGAATATCAGGAAGGACATATACCAGAAAGTAAAAATGTGCCGTTGCAGCAACTTGACAATATTGCTTCTGTAGCGAAGAATAAGGATATCCCACTGTTTGTATACTGTTATTCCGGTTCACGAAGCCGCCAGGCAACTGGGATACTGCAACGAATGGGATATTCTAAAGTAAATAATATCGGTGGCATTGCAGCTTACTCAGGAAAGGTGGAAAAATAAAATGAAGGTAATAATTGTAGGAGGTGTAGCCGGAGGAGCTACAGCCGCAGCAAGAATACGCAGACTGAATGAACATGCTGAAATTACTGTGTTTGAAAGATCCGGATACATATCCTATGCAAATTGTGGACTTCCATATTATATTGGAGACGTGATCACAGACCCGGAAGAACTTACACTACAGACACCAGAGAGTTTTTTTAAACGCTTCCGTATTAACATGAAAATTCATCATGAAGTTATCTCCATACATCCGGAACGTAAAACGGTTTCAGTGAAAAATTTAGAGAATGGTGAGATATTTGAAGAAAAATATGATAAGCTGATCCTCTCTCCAGGTGCAAAGCCAACACAGCCGAGACTTCCCGGAGTAGGTATTGATAAACTTTTTACACTTCGTACTGTAGAAGACACTTTTCGGATAAAGGAATATATAAATAAGAATCATCCAAAATCGGCTGTATTGGCAGGTGGCGGTTTTATTGGTCTGGAACTGGCAGAAAATTTGAGGGAGCTTGGCATGGATGTTACGATTGTCCAGCGGCCTAAGCAGCTGATGAACCCTTTTGACCCGGATATGGCATCCATGATCCATAATGAAATGAGAAAGCATGGGATAAAACTGGTACTGGGCTATACAGTAGAAGGATTTAAAGAAAAAGACAACGGAGTGGAGGTCCTGTTGAAAGATAATCCATCCCTTCAGGCTGATATGGTAGTTCTGGCAATCGGAGTCACACCAGACACAGTATTAGCAAAAGAAGCCGGTCTGGAACTTGGCATCAAGGAAAGTATTATAGTGAATGACAGAATGGAAACCTCTGTACCGGATATTTATGCTGCAGGTGATGCAGTTCAGGTAAAACATTATGTTACGGGTAATGATGCGCTGATTTCTTTGGCAGGACCAGCCAATAAACAGGGCAGAATCATCGCTGATAATATTTGTGGCGGTGATAGTCGTTACCTGGGCAGTCAGGGAAGTTCCGTTATAAAAGTGTTTGATATGACAGCAGCCACTACAGGTATCAATGAAACCAATGCCAAAAAGTCAGGATTAGAGGTAGATACAGTAATTCTTTCTCCTATGAGTCATGCCGGTTACTATCCTGGTGGAAAAGTGATGACCATGAAGGTGATTTTTGAAAAAGAGACCTATCGTTTGCTTGGTGCTCAGATTATTGGATATGAAGGAGTTGATAAACGTATTGATGTGCTGGCAACAGCAATCCATGCAGGGCTGAAGGCAACCCAGCTGAAGGATTTGGATCTCGCATATGCACCGCCTTATTCCTCTGCCAAGGATCCTGTAAATATGGCAGGATTCATGATAGACAATATAGCAAAAGGTACCTTAAAACAATGGCATCTGGAAGATATGGATAAGATTTCTAGAGATAAAAGTGTTGTGTTGCTGGATGTGAGAACTGTAGGTGAATTTAACAGGGGGCATATGGATGGATTCAAAAACATTCCTGTAGATGAACTAAGGGAACGTATCAATGAAATTGAGAAGGGAAAGCCTGTTTACCTGATATGCCAGAGTGGGCTGCGAAGTTATATTGCCAGTCGTATTCTGGAAGGAAATGGATATGAAACATACAACTTCTCCGGCGGATTCCGCTTCTATGATGCAGTTGTCAATGACCGTGCGCTGATTGAAAAGGCATATGCATGTGGTATGGATTATTAAAAATAATCATAATATTTTTATAATTTTCTTATAGCATAAAAAGATCCCCCATTTATTAGAATGACTTTCATAATTCTGATAAATGGAGGATTCTTCTTTATATGTTACAGAAAAGCAATTTTATGACCTTTGGAGTGTTTCCAGTCTTTTTGGATCAAGGATTGTGATTTTGCCGCGGGAGAGTTTGACGAGACCCTCGCCTTGAAAGTATCGAAGCATTCGAGTGATAACTTCCCTGTGGGAACCAAGATGATTAGCAATCGTCTCATGAGTGATTTTCAGCTCGTTTGTTCCTTCGATAGAGGTCTCTTCTAAAAGAAATGAAGCAACACGCTTATCCAAACTCTTCCACATGATTTGTTCAATCAGCCACATGACATCAGAAAAACGGGTGGCTATTAACTCATTGGTATAGTTTGCGACGGGAGCAGATTCCTTCATAATGCCCTTATAGATTTCAGCAGGGATGATCCAAAGATCAGTATCTTTTTCTGCTTCAATGGTTACTTCAAATTGAATGGAGCGTATGATACATGAGGCGGATAAAAGACACATATCCATATCGAACAGACGGTAAAGTGTAATCTCTCGTCCTTCATCTGAAAGTATGTAGGTTCGAAGCTGCCCGGATTTAACCAGTAATAATCCAGTGCAATCCAGGTTTCCATTGTGAATGATTGTCCCTTTTTTTACATACTGTGTGATTAAATTGTCTGAAATTATTTTTTTCTGTGTTGTATTTAAGTCATTCCATAGTGGAAAACAATTTTCGAAGTTCATAACTGTTATCTCCTTTACGAATATAGTATACTTGCTTTTTTTAGATGCGTCAATTATGTAACTGGCATATGCCATAAATAGAAATAAAAAGAAGTGTAATAAAGTAAATTATCTTTTCTGTGATATCATCACAGAAGCAAGATCTTTTATGCGATATATTAAGTTCAAACAGGAGAAGGAGTTGAAAAATATGACATCAATAAATATAAATAAAGAAAAGTTTGGACAATTAATTCATAAAGAAAAACCGGTTTTGGTTGATTTCTGGGCACCTTGGTGTGGTTATTGCCGTAGAATTGGAGCGGCTTATGAAAAAATAAGTGAAGAATACAGCGATATTCTTATTGCTGGAAAAGTAAATATTGATGAAGAACCACAGATTGCAGAAGCTGAAAAGATTGAGATAATTCCTACGCTGGTTTTATATCGGGATGGAAAGGCAATAGATTCTATTGTTGCACCTGAATCAAAAATAATGATAGAGAATTTTATTAATGAAGCATTGGAAAAATAAAAGGAGGACTGCTGTATGAATGAAAATCATGTTTACGATATGATTATCGTGGGTGGAGGACCTGGAGGGTATACTTCAGCATTATACGCAGCCAGAGCAGGATTTGATACAATTGTTTTAGAAAAATTATCTGCAGGTGGTCAGATGTCATTGACCTGGCAGATTGATAACTATCCTGGTTTTGAAAATGGAATTGACGGATTTTCATTGGCAGAGAAAATGCAAAAACAGGCGGAAAAATTTGGCGCTAAAAGTGAATATGCTGAAGTTTTTAATATGGATTTAACAGGAAAGCTTAAGAGAGTAGAAACTAGTTCGGGAATTTATATTGGGAAAACAGTAGTGATTGCTACTGGAGCAAATCCAAGAGAACTTGGTCTCGCTAAAGAAAAAGAATTGATAGGTCATGGGGTTGCTTATTGTGCCTCCTGTGATGGTATGTTTTATAAAGATAAGATCGTGGTGGTTGTTGGTGGTGGAAATTCTGCTGTATCAGATGCTGCTCTTTTAAGTCGAATTGCTAAGAAAGTCATCATTGTTCATCGTAGAGATACATTACGTGCAACGAAAATCTACCATGACCAGCTGATGAAAACTGAAAATATAGAGTTTCGATGGAATAATACAGTAAATGAACTGATTTATGGAGAACGATTGACTGGTGTGCGGTTGAAAGATACAGTTACAGGAGAAGAAAACATTATAGAATGTGACGGCCTGTTTGTGAGTATAGGAAGAAAACCGACAACAGATTTTTTAGATAATCAGATAGAACTGGATAATAAAGGATATATTGTGGCAGGTGAAAACACTGAAACGAGTATTCCGGGTGTTTATGCTGTAGGAGATGTCAGAACAAAGTTACTTCGTCAGATAGTAACAGCAGTGGCAGATGGTGCTATGGCAGTACATATGGCAGAAGAGTATATGGAGAAATAATAATCAGAATTTGAATAGTGAACTTTTTATACTGAAATATGTACGATTTCAATAATGACATGAACTTATGGGAACGTATTGCGGATACTTTGTGAACTTTATCCTGATACAATGATTATGCTGATGAAAGAAGGCATTCAGAATGGAATTACACTAGAAATACTTATGACAAAAAAACATAAGAAAACACCGGAAGAAAAAGCAGCTGTTGCGAAACAAAAGAAACAACAGATGAGAGCAAAACTGAAAAAAGAAACAAGAGATAATCTGGCTAAAGAAGAGATCTTGCAAGATGACCGATTTTTCTTTATTGCCGGTTATACCTCCGGAGGTGCACCGTATGGTATCACCTGGGAGGAAATGGGTCTGAAACCTTGGGATGATTTGGAGGAAAATAAAATGGTGTAAAAGTGGTGTAAACAAACAAAAATCAGCTGTGAAGATTATTGAAAACTATTGAAAACAATACGCTTCTCATATAAATATGCAAAAAAAAGTGGGTTATTATATTTTTTTACATATAAAAAGAAATTGTGAAATTTTTATCTTTAAATGTGCGAAAATTATGAAAATCGTGCGTATTCATATACTTATACAGAAGAATTTTCATGTAATAAGGCTAAGAAATGAGGCGTAGCGATAGAATACGGAGCTGATTTGCACAATAAAATATAAAAAAACCAGATAAATCAATACGTCATTTAAAAACAAATTCTTAACAAATAATGAATTTTGTATATATTCAAACGTTTTTGTTGCACTTCTTTTGTCAATTTGCTATAATTGGTACAATAAACAGAAAGAAATGGGAGAGGTGAACTATGAATTTAGGTATCATTGCACATAATAGTAAAAAAGTTCTCATTGAAGATTTCTGTATCGCTTATAAGAACATCCTGGCCAAGCATGAAGTATATGCTACCGGCACTACAGGAAGAAGAATTGAGGAAGCCACCGGTCTTCATGTCCATAAGTTTTTACCGGGCAGTATCGGAGGCGATAAGCAGTTCATGGAAATGGTAGAGCGGCAGGATCTGGATATGGTAATACTTTTCTATAATCCTGTTATGATAGATCCGAAGGAGCCAGACATCACAGCTATTGTAAAGCGCTGTGACCAGTATAATATTCCGGTGGCGACCAATATCGCTACTGCAGAACTTCTTATTCTTGGACTGGCCCGTGGTGATCTGGATTGGAGACTGAATCTGAAATGAGAGTCATCGCAGGAAAAGCAAGACGACTGAACCTTAAGACTGTGCCGGGTATGGACACACGCCCGACCACAGACCGCATCAAAGAAACTCTTTTTAATATTCTTCAGCCTGAACTTCTGGATTGTCACTTCCTTGATCTGTTCAGCGGAAGCGGTGCAATCGGCATTGAGGCATTAAGCCGCGGAGCAGCTCGGGCTGTTTTTGTTGAAAAAAATCCCAAGGCATGCACATGCATAAGAGAAAATCTGACATTTACAAAACTTGCAGATAGTGGTACACTGCTGAATATGGACGTGATGCAGGCCCTTCGTTCCTTAGAAGGAAAGGGCGTTTTCGACTGCATATTTATGGATCCCCCATATAACCATGAGCTGGAGCGTCAGGTTCTGGAATACCTTCAGGACAGCAGTATTCTGGATGAGAATACACTGATCATCGTGGAAGCTGACCTTACTACAGATTTCGGTTATGTGGAAGATCTTGGCTACAGACAGCTGCGTTCCAAAGAATACAAAACTAACAAGCATATCTTTTTATGCCGGGGAAAGTGAGAAAAATACATGGTAATAGCTGTTTATCCAGGAAGTTTTGATCCGGCCACTTATGGTCATCTGGACATAATCAAGCGTGCAAGCGTATCTTTCGACAAAGTAATCGTAGGAGTTTTGCATAATTCTGCAAAAAGTCCGTTGTTTTCTGTTGAAGAACGTGTTAATATACTAGAAAAGGCAACAAAAGACATGGAGAATGTAGAAATCAAGGCATTCAAGGGTCTTTCTGTGAACTTTGCCAGAGAGAATCATGCACAGGTGATCGTGCGCGGGCTTCGTGCAGTTACAGATTTTGAATTTGAACTGCAGATGGCACAGACAAACCGAGTGCTTGCTCCGGATATTGACACCGTGTTTCTGACGACAAGCCTGGAATATGCATATCTTAGCTCTACTATTATGAAAGAAGTAGCAGGCTATGATGGCGACCTGAGCAAATTTGCTCCGCCGGAAATTACCGAAGCTGTTAAGAAAAAAATGCACGATTTGAAGAAATAGAATAAGGAGAGTTTACTATGAGCAGCAGAATTGAACAGATCATTGAAGAAATCGAAGAATATGTAGACAGTTGTAAATATCAGCCACTTTCTACAACTAAGATTGTAGTGAATAAAGAAGAAATCGAAGAGCTTCTTCGTGAACTTCGTCTTAAGACTCCAGACGAGATCAAACGTTATCAGAAGATCATCAGCAATAAGGATGCCATCCTTGAGGATGCACAGACAAAGGCAGATGCACTGATCGCAGATGCACAGAATAAAGCTCAGGAGCTTGTTACCCAGCATGAGATCATGCAGAAAGCATATGCGCAGGCAAACGAGACTATCAATGCAGCGAATCGTCAGGCTCAGGAGATTCTGGATTCCGCTACACAGGATGCTAACAGCATTCGTCTCAGCGCGATCACATACACAGATGACATGATGGCAAACATCGGTTCCGTACTTACCCAGACTCTTGAGGATGCTGGCGGCAAATATAAAGGATTCATCGATGCTCTTCAGGCATGCATGGATGTTGTAAACCATAACCGTCAGGAGCTTGCACCACAGACTGCTCAGGCAGCTGCAATGTCCGGCTCTTATCAGCCGGCTGATACAGAGGCTTCCAAGGAAGATGAAGCTCTTCTGGACGAGATTGGCGATAACTAATTTTGCTGCGCGAAATATAGCAGACTTTATCTGATTGCGATTCACTAAAACTATTCTATAAATGTTTTATGTGAGCAGTGATCATGTTTATAAGAATATAAGTATGAGAACAGCAGTAACTGCTGCATTCATACATTTGGCAGAAGCGTACGGATGAAGGGAGAGTTCCTTTCCAAGTACGCTTTTTGTTTGCGCCATAATACAGAATCCTCCGAATGCACTCATACACAGTGCAAGAAATACACGAAGAGAATAAGAAAACCCGGACAGCAGGAGCCCATGGAGCCCAGTGGTAACTTCTATCAGTCCGAGAAGAATATATTTTCCCTGTGCAGGAAGATACCAGAAATGACTTATGGCAGCGGACAGTATAGAGAACATAAGAATGTAACCACCCAGTTTTGCCATAGTTTCAAAACTATTCATAATGACAAAATCCAGAAGCCCGGCAGAAGTATATTCCTGCTCAGATGTTTTTGGCGTACAAAAGGAAAGCAGTGAGTTTTTTCTATAGAATGTAAAGCGAAAAAAACACATGCAGATCATGTCTGATAGAAACAGAATCCCCACAAGAAAACCAATATGTAATTTTCCCTCCAGACAGATATGTCCCACATAAGTAATAAGAAAGGCCGGACTTGGATTATTGCAGAAAGTTAACAAATATTCGGCCTCCTGCCGGCTGATTTTTCCAGCATAATACAAATCTGCGGTTAATTTTGCCCCCATAGGGTAACCGGTGAGAAGTCCCAGAAGAAATACATAGGCTCCTCCTGGAGAAAGCCCAAAAACGACCTTGAAAAAAGGAGCAGTTGGTTGTAAAATTTTTGTAATCCAATCTGTGTGCACCAGAATTCCTGTAAGGATCATAAACGGAAGAAGGGTAGGCAGTAAGGTCTCTAACCACAGTTTCAGTCCGTTTCTTGCCGCAGCAAGAGCTTCGGCCGGGTAACACAGAAGGAAGAGTAAAAGCAGGATAACAGAAAGCAGGATCATTTTTTTCTTCATTTTGACCTCGTTATTAAAAATAAAAGCCCAACATGTGAAGTTATAGTCAGGTTGTGTTCAGCAGCCTGAAGTATGTTTAAAAAAATCTTATATAAAATTTATATTCTGTTTCTGTCTCAAAATGCCGAAAAGATAAATGCAAACCATATATAAAATTTTGGAGGTAACCCATATGGCAATTTTAGAAAACTTCGAACCCAAAAATGTGTTTCACTATTTTGAGGAAATCTGTGGTATTCCACATGGTTCAGGAAATACCAAACAAATCAGTGATTATCTGGTGAATTTTGCAAAGGAGCATGATTTGAAATATGTTCAGGATGACATGAATAATGTTGTGATTTATAAACCTGCAACACCTGGTTACGAAAACGCGCCCACAGTCATCCTTCAGGGACATATGGATATGGTTTGTGCAAAATGCCCGGAAATCGAACATGATTTTACAAAAGATGGACTAAAGCTGGTTGTGAAAGATGGTTTTTTATCAGCCGAGGGCACTACTCTTGGCGGCGATGACGGAATTGCAGTGGCTTATGGCCTTGCACTTTTAGACAGTACAAATTTGCCGCATCCGGCTTTGGAGGTTGTTTTCACAGTTGATGAAGAGACGGGGCTTCTGGGCGCTGACGGATTCGATTGCAGCCTTTTGAAGGGAAGAAGAATGATCAATCTGGATTCTGAAAAAGAGGGCTGTCTGTGGGTGAGCTGTGCCGGTGGTGTTGCTGGAAATTCTTATCTGCCAGTCCGGCGTGTGAACGCTTCCGGCAGAAAAGTTAACGTAAAAGTCTGTGGACTTGTGGGAGGCCATTCCGGAGCTGAAATACACAAAAACCGCGCAAGTGCCAATATTCTTATGGGACAGTTTCTTTATGAACTTTCCCATGTCTGTGGTTATGCATTAAAAGAATTAGAAGGTGGTCAGCAGGACAACGTTATTACAAAAGAATGCGAAGCGGTTCTTCTTGTGCTTCCGGAAGAAATTTCTCAGATCACTTCCCTTGCAAAGAAAATGCAGAAGGATTTCCGGGCAGAATACACTGGTACAGATGATACTATTACAATTCAGATAACAGAAGAAGGGGATATGGATGCACAGGTTCTTCATCCCACCAGCCAGGAAAAAGTGCTTTTTTATCTGATGAACATGCCATTTGGTGTTAAGAAAATGAGTGGTACCATAGAAAATCTGGTGGAAACCTCCTGCAATCCCGGAATTCTGAAGCTGTATGGGGACGAGTTGTTTGTACAGACCAGTATCCGAAGCTCTGTAGGAACTGCCAAAGAGGCTCTTTCCCATAAAATCCAATATCTGACAGAATTTCTGGGAGGCGAATATGAGACTGAGGGGGCTTATCCTGCATGGGAGTATCGTAAAGCTTCTCCTCTTCGTGACAAGATGGTAGAAATTTATAAAAACATGTACGGTAAAGACCTGGAGGTAGTTGCCATTCATGCCGGTCTGGAATGTGGTATTTTTTATGAGCGAATGGAAAACCTTGACTGCACCTCTCTTGGACCGGATATTCTGGACATCCACACCAGCAAAGAACGCCTTGATATGGCTTCTGTGAAACGGGTTTGGGAATATCTGACAGAAGTATTGAAAAATTTGAAAGACTGATAATTACATGTATATTTAAAAGCCTGTTTTTCATAAAACTTTTGGCATACCCCCATTAAATAGTAACTGTGGCTGCCATAGCCTTTGATCATTCGAATCAGCTGTATTTGGAAAAATATTTTCCATACAGCTGATTTTTTGTTCTAATTTTTCTGATTTTCCATATATTATCTGAGGGTGAAAAAATCGTTGCTATTTACTGGTAACAAAAAAATCATCCACCTTTTCCCATATATTAAAGAGAGGAAATGCCATGAAAAGAAAGACCGGGAAACACTTACTCCTTCTTCTTTTTCTTTTGCCGCTGCTTATCTTGCTTCAGAATTTTATTCAGCAAAGAAGCCAGGCCTCCCTGTTAAAACCGGACACCTGTTTTACAGAAAGCTTCCGGGAACAGGCTTTGTCGTCTGCGCTATATGCAGAGTTAGAAGAAAGAGTACATTCGGATGGAGAATTTGCCGATCTTCTTACAACAACTATGCTGAATGGAAAATTTTTTCCAAAATATCTTTCCGGGAACAGGGAAGCATATCTCCGCTTCAAGCCCAAAGCCTATTATGACCTGAGAAGCTGTTATCTGGCTGTCTGGAAAGACCTGGAAAATTTTCCCATTCCAATCAGAAACGATAGAGAAATATGGCAAGAGATTTTTTATGAAAACACCTTTGGCGCTGCCCGAAGCTATGGTGGAAGCCGGACGCACGAAGGCTGCGATCTCTTTGGCAGGGTTTCTCAATCCGGATTTTATCCTGTGATTTCCATGACTGATGGCAAAATAGAAAAAATCGGATGGCTTCCTCTTGGCGGATACCGGATCGGAATCCGTTCTCCTCATGGAGGGTATTTTTATTATGCCCATCTTGCATCCTATGAAAAATATTTTCAGACAGGTGAAGCAGTGGAAGCGGGGCAGATCCTTGGATTCATGGGAGATACCGGATACGGAGAAGAAGGAATGTCCGGAAAATTTCCGGTTCATCTTCATCTGGGAATCTACATAAATCCACAGGGAAAAGAGGAACTGAGTGTGAACCCTTACTATGTCTTACAGGCAATGGAGAAAAAAGTAAAAAAATACACTTATTGATAACAAATTTTTTGAAATATATGCTATAATGATTAAACATATGGGCAGACACACTTAAATTTAACTGCAGAATATTTTTCATAATACAATGCCCATATTCTGTAAGGAGCGATTTATATGGAAATACAGTTATGGAGAAGCATTTTATGCCCCTACGAACTGGCAGTCAGGGAACTGATTGTCAAATTTGAACACATTATCAGCGAACATCGAGAAAATGATCTGTATTCCCCTATTGAGCAGGTAAGCGGACGAGTGAAAAGTGTATCCAGCATTCTGGAGAAAATGCAGCGCAAGCATATTCCTATGGAACGCATGGAGGAAGAAGTAGAAGACATTGCCGGAATCCGTATTATCTGTCAGTTTGAGGAAGATATTGAGACAGTAGCATCCCTGATCCAAAACCGGTCAGATATGACCATTAAGAGTGAGAAGAATTATCTGAAGCATGTGAAACAGAGTGGTTACAGAAGTCTCCATCTGATCATTTATTATACAGTAGAAACATTAAATGGTCCCCGGAAGCTGCAGGCGGAAATTCAGATCCGCACCATGGCTATGGACTTCTGGGCAACGATCGAACATTCCCTTCAGTACAAATATAAAGGGGACATGCCGCCGCATGTGGCAGAGCGTCTGACGAATGCCGCGGATGCTATTATTTTGCTGGATCAGGAAATGTCTTCTGTGCGCGATGAAATCATGGATTCCCAGAATTCTTCCCAGATGCAGTCCAATCTTGTAAAAGATATTCTCAATAATATAGAAAATCTTTACCGCGTATCCAGCGAACGGGAGATTACCAAAATTCAGACAGAATTTCTTCGTGTTTTCCATACCAAAGATTTGAAACAGCTGGAGCGTTTTCACAGACAGCTTGATATTATCGCGGAAGGTTACCGCGCCCAGGCTGTTTACCATAATATCGGACATCAGCCAGGCAAGAGCTGTATTTCATAAATCTGTCCGAAAATACGTTACTGTTCATTTTGTTCACATCATTCTTGGAACACGCCTTACAGAATGAGCAGTGCATAGGAGAAAAATATAGATGTCACAATTTTTACCAGTTACAAAAAAAGACATGGAGGACAGAGGCTGGGATCAGGTGGATTTTGTCTACGTGACAGGAGATGCTTACGTAGATCATTCCTCTTTTGGAACTGCTATTATCAGCCGCCTTCTGGAGAGCCGGGGCTATAAAGTGGGAATTATCCCTCAGCCCGACTGGCGCAGGAAGGAGAGTATTGCCATATTTGGAGCGCCTCGCCTTGGCTTCCTTGTAAGTGCCGGCAATATGGATTCCATGGTTAATCACTATACCGTTGCAAAAAAGCACCGCCAGAAGGATTCTTATTCTCCTGGCGGTAAAATGGGTTTGCGGCCAGACCGTGCTGTTATTGTATACAGTAATCTGATTCGTCAGACTTTTAAGAAAACTCCTGTAATCCTTGGTGGAATCGAGGCAAGCCTCAGACGTATGGCACATTACGATTACTGGGAAAATAAGGTGAAGCACAGTATCCTCATAGATTCCGGCGCAGACCTGATTTCCTACGGAATGGGAGAGCATTCTATTATTGAGATTGCAGAGGCTCTTGACAGCGGAATCCCTGTCAGCGAAATCACCTACGTGGCAGGAACTGTCTATAAATGCAAGGATCTGTCCCGCACTTACGAGCCGATCATACTTCCTTCTTTTGATGAAGTACAGGCGGATAAGCAGGCTTATGCCAGAAGCTTTGCCATCCAGTATCAGAATACTGACCCTTTTACAGCAGGAACCATGGCCGAATCCTACGGAACAAAGGGTTACGTGATCCAGAATCCACCTGCATTACCTCTTACACAGGAGGAGATGGACGATGTATATGATCTTCCTTATGCGGGAAATTATCATCCCATGTATGAGAAAGACGGCGGAATTCCTGCATTAGAGGAAATTAAATTCAGTCTTACCAGCAACAGAGGATGTTTCGGAAGCTGCAGCTTCTGTGCATTAACTTTTCATCAAGGAAGAATCCTGCAGACCAGAAGTCATGAATCAATTCTGAAAGAAGCGGTCCACATGACCGAGGAGAAAGATTTCAAGGGATATATCCACGATGTAGGCGGACCTACAGCGGACTTTCGCCAGCCTTCCTGCCAGAAACAGCTGACCAGAGGCGTTTGCAAGAACCGTCATTGTCTGTTTCCTGAACCATGTAAGAATCTGACCGCGGATCACAAAGATTACGTTTCTCTTCTTCGTAAGCTCCGGGATCTTCCAAAAGTAAAAAAAGTATTTGTCCGTTCCGGTGTGCGTTTCGATTATGTGTTGGCAGACCCGGACAAAACTTTTCTTAATGAACTTGCCAAATATCATGTAAGCGGACAGCTTCGTGTAGCTCCTGAGCATGTTTCCAATCAGGTGCTGAAATATATGGGCAAGCCGTCCCACGAAGTGTATGAGAAATTTTTGAAGGAATTTGACAAGGCAAATAAGAAGGCTGGCTTACAGCAGTTTGCCGTGCCATATTTTATGTCCTCCCATCCGGGATGTACCATGAAAGAGGCGGTTAAACTGGCAGAATATGTCCGTGATCTTGGCTTTACTCCGGAGCAGGTGCAGGACTTTTACCCAACACCTTCTACACTGTCTACCTGTATGTATTACACGGGAATCCATCCTCTTACAGGCGAAAAGGTTTATGTGCCGAAGAGCGCCCATGAAAAAGCCATTCAACGTGCGCTTATGCAATATAAGAATCCGGTCAACAGAGAACTGGTTCTCGAAGGATTGAAAATTGCAGGGCGTATGGATCTGGTTGGGTATGGGGAAAAATGTTTGATCCGGCCTGTCAGAAAAGGGCATGGTGACAGCAAATATACAGAAAATGCCGGGCGTAACAGAGAATCAAAGCATGGTCCGGCACCAAAGAAAACCATCCGCAATCATCACACAAGAAAAAAGCAGAAATAGGAGTGTTTTCATGAAATTAATGCAGACAAACAAAGGAGAATTCGGATATCTGAAGCGTGAACGAAAGCGCAGGATCATAATTGCTGCCATTATGCTTGGTGTCCCCGTTTTTATTTTTATCAGTATGTGGATCTACCTAGGTACCAGAAATTCTATCTGGACGATCATTGCTCTGGTAGGATCTCTTCCAGGCTGTAAGGCTGTGGTAGATGTGATCATGGTCTATCTGGCAAAGCCTGTAGATCCGGTCCTGTACAAGAAGATCCATGCGCATCAGGGTGATCTTGTAATGGCGTACGAGATGTATATGACTTTCTATGAAAAAAAATGCACCATAGATGCCATTGCCGTGTGCGGAAATACCGTAGTCGGTTATACCAGTGATCCGAAAGCAGATACAAATTTTATGGCTGCAGAAGCCCAGAAACTGGTTCGCAAAAACGGCTATAAAGTAGATGTAAAAATTCTTGGAGAGCTTCGTCCTTTCCTGGAACGTCTTGATTCTATGAACGAACACAAGGAATCCTTAGAAGAAGGGCTTCGCTTTACACCAGATCCAAGATATCCTGATTTTACCAGAGATGAAATGGTGAAGCATGTGATCCTGAATTTGTGTATCTAAGAGGATATCCAGCATGAAAGAATTTATTATTAATGAAAATGAAGCGGGACAGCGCTTTGACAAATATCTAGGAAAGCTTCTCCGTGAAGCTCCAAAAAGCTTTTTTTACAAAATGCTCCGCAAGAAAAATATTACCTTAAACGGCGGCAGAGCCACTGGAAATGAGAAGCTTTCCACTGGTGACCACGTAAAGCTTTTCCTTTCGGATGAGACTTTCGGGAAATTTGCAGGAGTACAGGAAACGGTAGCAAGAGCTCATCAGAAGCTTGACATTGTGTATGAAGACGATAATATCCTTCTGATCAACAAACCTGTGGGAATGCTTTCCCAGCCTGCAGATGATAAGGAACCATCACTGGTAGAATATCTGACGGGGTATCTTCTTGAAAGCGGAGCGGTTACGGAAGCGTCTTTACATACCTTCCGCCCATCTGTCTGCAATCGTCTGGACCGTAATACCAGCGGACTTGTGGCTGCAGGGAAGTCCCTGGCAGGACTTCAGGAGCTTTCTTCATTGTTTCATGATCGAAGCCTTCACAAATTTTACCGTTGCCTGGTAAATGGTGTTATAAAAAATGAAAAATATATCAAAGGATATTTGCATAAAGACGAAAAATGTAATAAAGTAACAGTACAGGAAACGGAAACATCCGGAGCACTTCCCATTGAGACCAGATACCGTCCCCTTGAAGATAACGGAACCGTTACCCTTCTTGAGGTGGAGCTGATCACCGGACGCACACATCAGATCAGGGCACACCTTGCAGGAACTGGTCATCCCCTTATTGGAGATTACAAGTACGGCAGGCGTACCTTAAACGATGAATACTGCAGAAAGTATGGTCTGAAATCGCAGCTGCTTCACGCATACAGGTTGGAAATCCCGGAAATTGAAGGGCGTCTTTCCTATCTGTCTGGCAAAGAGTTCACGGCTCCTTTGCCTTATCTGTTTCAAAAAATCCTGAAAGAGGAACACGTAGAGGAGAATAAATAATATGAAAATCTGGCATGAAGTATGGGACTATATAAAAATGATCATCATTGTAGTTGCTATAGTCCTGGTTATCAACAATGTAGTACTGATCAACGCAAAAATCCCTTCTCCATCCATGGAGAAGACTATTATGACCGGCGACCGTATCTTTGGATTCCGTCTTGCATATGGTATCAATCTGGATCTGTTTGGACATGAGATTTCCAAAAAAGTCAAGGATCCAGAGCGCTTTGACATTGTAATTTTCAAGTATCCGGATGATGAAAGCCAGCTTTTCATCAAACGTGTGATCGGACTTCCGGGAGAGACTGTTGAGATCAAAGACGGAAAGGTATACATCGACGGTTCTGAGACTGCTCTTGATGATTCCTTTATTCCAGAGAAAATGCAGGGAAGCTTCGGTCCATATACCGTTCCGGATAATTGCTATTTTATGCTGGGTGATAACCGAAATGATTCTAAGGATTCCCGCTTCTGGAAGAACACGTTCGTCCGCTTTGACCAGATCGTAGGGAAAGCAGTTGTAAGATATTATCCTTCCATCAAGCTTCTTGGCTACGAGGAACCGTAAGAATGGCCACATGGAACAGCAGAGGGCTCCGGGGTTCTACCCTGGAGGACCTTGTAAACCGAACAAACGAGCAGTACAGGGAGAAGGGACTTGCTCTGATACAGAAGATTCCCACTCCCATCACTCCGGTACGCATGGACAAAGAAAACCGTCACATTACTCTGGCATACTTTGACCAGCGAAGTACTGTTGACTATATAGGTGCAGTACAGGGAATTCCTGTCTGCTTTGATGCAAAGGAATGCAGCGCCCAGACGTTTCCTCTGGCAAATATTCATCCTCACCAGGTGAAATTTATGGAGGACTTTGAAAAACAGAATGGCGTGGCATTTTTTCTTATATTTTTCAGTCAGTTGAACTTATTTTATTATCTGCCTTTTCGGGAACTGTTGGCATACTGGAGACGGATGGAAGAGGGCGGACGGAAAAGCTTCCGCAGGGAGGAACTGGATGAGAAGTATTACCTGCCGAAAAAGAGCGGCTTTCTGGTTCCTTATTTAGAGGGATTAAAATTGGATCTGGAAACACGCGTGTTGCCATAACACACGCAACGTTACTGTTCACTCCGTTTACAGTAACACGCTTCGCGATGCACAGAAATCATGCTTTGCATGATTTCGCGCCGCAACTCTCGGGTTTTCTGTGAACTTTGTTCACAAAAAACATCTCGCGGAATGTTACCAGTGAACAGTAACCACGCAACACTTCGTCTTGACAATCTTGGAATATTCCACTATAATCAACATTGATTTTGCATTATCGTAGTAGCGTGATAAAGTGTTATGTAATTAACAAGCAAGAAACAACATGGAGGAAACATGATATGCAGAGAATTTTTCATACGCCGGAGGGTGTACGGGATATTTACAGTCAGGAATGCAGCCGAAAACAAAAGCTTCAGGAAAAGCTTCACCGTGTATTCCATCAGTATGGCTTTGAAGATATAGAAACTCCCACATTTGAATATTTTGAAGTGTTTAGTAAAGAAGTGGGAACCATTCCCTCCAGGGAGCTTTATAAATTTTTTGACAGAGAAGGCAATACCCTTGTTCTTCGACCTGACTTTACACCGTCCGTTTCCAGAGCCTGTGCTACCTATTTTAACCCTGAAAAAGAAGTAGTAAGTCTGTGTTATACAGGCAACACTTTTATCAATAATTCCAGCTTTCGCGGAAGATTGAAAGAGACAACCCAGATGGGCGTTGAGCGTATGGGCGATGATTCACCGGAAGCAGATGCAGAGATTCTGGCTATGACAGTAGAGTGTCTGCTTGCGACAGGACTTACCGAATTTCAGGTAAGCGTTGGGCAGGTTGATTATTATAAAGCGATTTTTGCCCAGACAGGCATGAGCCAGGAAGAGGAAGAAGAGCTTCGGGAGCTGATTTCCCAGAAAAACTATTTTGGTGTGGAAGAGCTTGTAAAGAATAAGAACATGGATAAATCCCTTGCAAGAGTTCTTTCCCAGCTTCCTCAGATGTTCGGATCGACAGAAGTTCTGGAAAAGGCAAAATCCCTTACGGACAATCCACAGGCATTAAAGGCGGTTGCGCGTCTGGAAGAAATCTATGAGCTTCTGAAAGTTTACGGCTATGAAAAATACGTTACTTTTGATTTTGCAATGTTAAGCAAATATCATTACTATACCGGAATCATTTTCCAGGCTTATACCTACGGTACAGGAGAAGCGTTGATCAAGGGCGGCCGTTACAACCAGCTGATGAAACATTTCGGCAAGCCTGCTGCATCCATCGGGTTTGCCATTGTAGTAGATAACCTTCTGATAGCTCTTTCCAGACAAAAAATCGAAATGGAGGAAGAGGAGGGCGTTACGGTTATCACTTACCGCAAAGAAAACCGTATCCAGGCAATCCAGAAGGCCAAAGAGCTTCGCGCCCAGGGCAGAAATGTAGCCCTTCGCCCAGAGAAAGTTACTAAGGTTTGTGAGGTGGAATTATGAGATATCTGACTTTTGCCCTTACCAAGGGAAGACTTGCAGACAAAACCCTTGCCATACTTGAGAAAATCGGGATCACCTGCGAAGAGATGAAAGATAAGGATTCCCGTAAACTAATTTTTGTAAATGAAGAATTAAAGCTTCGTTTTTTCCTTGCCAAAGGACCAGATGTACCTACATATGTAGAATATGGCGCAGCTGACATCGGAATTGTCGGAAAGGATACGATCCTGGAAGAAGGCCGTAAGCTTTACGAGGTAATGGATCTTGGATTTGGAGCCTGCCGCATGTGCGTTTGCGGACCTGATAGTGCCAAACCCCTTCTGAATTCAAACCAGCTGATCCGTGTGGCAACCAAATATCCAAACATTGCCAAAGATTATTTCTATAATAAGAAGCATCAGACTGTGGAAATCATTAAGCTGAATGGTTCTATTGAGCTTGCACCTATTGTAGGTCTTTCTGAAGTGATCGTAGATATCGTTGAGACCGGAAGCACACTTCGCGAAAATGGACTGAAGGTGTTAGAAGAAGTTTGCCCTCTTTCAGCAAGAATGGTTGTGAATCAGGTAAGCATGAAAATGGAAAATGAAAGAATCAGTAAGCTGATTGAAGATTTACGAAAGGTAATCTGAAATTACTGTTTTTTTCTGGAATAAAATAAAATTGGAAGGATCGATCACAATGCGTACAGTAAGATTAACAAAAGAATCTACCAAAGATATCCTGGAAAATCTTTTAAAACGGAGCCCTAATAATTACGGCAAGTTCGAAGCAGCAGTAGCAGATATTCTTGCAAATGTAAAAGAAAAAGGGGATGAAGCTCTTTTTTCTTACACAAAAGAATTTGATAAAGTAGAGGTAACTCCGGAAACCATACGTGTAACCGAAGAGGAAATCGAAGAAGCCTATAAGGCAGTTGATGCTTCCTTACTGGAAGTTATCCGCAAGGCACTTGTAAACATCCGCAGCTACCATGAGAAACAGCGTCAGAACAGCTGGTTTACCAGTACCGAAAAAGGCACCATGCTTGGTCAGAAAGTAACACCATTAAATCGTGTAGGTGTTTATGTTCCAGGCGGAAAAGCAGTTTATCCTTCTTCTGTATTAATGAATATTGTGCCGGCAAAAGTGGCAGGAGTACCTCACATCGTTATGACCACACCTCCTGGGAAAGACGGTAAAGTAAATCCATCCACTCTGGTTGCTGCCAAAGAAGCAGGCGCTGATGAGATCTATAAAGTTGGTGGTGCACAGGCAATCGGAGCACTTGCTTATGGTACTGCAAGCATCCCAAAGGTAGACAAGATCGTAGGACCTGGCAACATTTTTGTAGCCCTTGCAAAAAAGGCTGTTTATGGACATGTGAGCATTGATTCCATCGCTGGTCCAAGTGAGATCCTTGTCCTTGCAGATGAAACTGCAAATGCACACTATGTAGCAGCAGATCTTCTTTCTCAGGCAGAACACGATGAGATGGCTTCTGCAATCCTCATTACTACCAGTACAGAACTGGCACAGAATGTAGAGAAAGAGATTGAAGGCTATCTGAAGGTTCTTTCCAGAAAAGAGATCATCGAAAAATCTCTGGAGAATTTTGGATATATCCTTATTGCAGAAGATATGGATGAAGCAATTGAAGCAGCGAATGAGATTGCTTCGGAACATATGGAAATTGTCACTAAGAACGCTTTTGAGGTAATGATGAAGGTACGAAATGCAGGCGCTATTTTCATTGGAGAGTACAGTTCTGAACCTCTTGGTGATTATTTTGCGGGACCGAACCACGTTCTTCCTACCAACGGAACAGCCAAGTTCTTCTCTGCACTTTCCGTTGACGATTTTATTAAGAAATCCAGTATTGTATATTATTCCAGGTCTGCATTACAGGAAATCCACAAGGACATCATCCGTTTTGCATCCTCCGAGCAGCTAACTGCACATGCCAACTCCATTGCAGTCCGCTTTGAAGAGGAAGATAAAAAGGAGCAGTCATGACAAGAGAAGCTACTGTTGAACGAAATACAAAGGAAACTAAAATTGCCATAAAGCTGAATCTGGACGGAACCGGAAAAAGCAGTCTGGATACAGGTGTGGGATTTTTCGATCACATGTTAGATGGCTTTACCCGCCACGGACTTTTTGATCTGGATATAAAGGTGAAGGGTGATCTTCAGGTTGACGATCATCATACCATTGAAGATACGGGAATTGTTCTTGGCACAGCTATTAAAGAAGCGGTTGGAGACAAGAAAGGAATCAGGCGTTACGGAAGCTGCATCCTTCCAATGGATGAGTGTCTTGTGCTTTGCGCCATTGATCTCGGGGGACGCCCGTATCTTTCCTTCGAAGGTACGTTTACCAGTGAAAAAATTGGAGATATGTCCGCAGAAATGGTGAAGGAATTCTTTTACGCCATTTCTTATGCGGCAGCCATGAATCTTCACATTAAGGTTCTAACACCGGGAAATAATCACCATATGGCAGAAGCCATGTTCAAAAGCTTTGCAAAGGCGCTGGATATGGCGGTAGCTTATGATCCTCGTATTACAGATGTGCTTTCTACGAAGGGAAGTCTCTAAAGGCAGAACAAACAGAATTACAATTAAGACGATATGATATATGCCACTTGTTTTCATTTTTTTCGAATTGAGCATGAAAGCAGGTGGCATAATTGCAGAAGAATTTTTCATAAAGGAGTATTAAAAATATGGAACAGAACCAATTAAAGTCCAAAATGTCCTGGTCAGATTTCAAATTAAACAGTGACGGCATGGTTCCGGTTATTGTGCAGGATTACAAAACAGACGAAGTTCTTATGCTTGCGTACATGAACGAGAAAGCATACCTTACCACTCTGAAGCTGGGAAAAATGACTTACTGGAGCCGCAGCCGCAACGAGCTCTGGACCAAAGGACTAACCTCCGGTCATGTTCAGTATGTGAAATCATTGACTATAGACTGTGATAATGATACAATTCTGGCAAAAGTAGAGCAGGTAGGGGCTGCATGCCATACCGGAAACCGGACATGCTTTTTTACCCCATTGCTCTAAAGCCTGTTTGAAAAATCATTCCTGCAATCTGCACGCCCCACTTTGCGATATATTTTGCAGAAAGCCTTTTTCAAACACGCTCTAAAAAAGACTGCAAAAGGTAAAATTATTACATGAAAAAACAAATGAAAAACGGTGTGATCAAAGTTTTGTTCCTGGTTCTGATTCTGGTAGGCGCGTATGGGCTGTGGTGTCATTTTCTTACAGATAATGTAATCTGGAAGAAGCTTAAAATAAACGGTATAGCCATTCAGGGAATGACCAAAGAGGAAGCCATTGACGCAATTTCAAAAGATTTTCAGGAAAAATATGAGAACACACAGATGACTATTACCCTGAACGGAAAGAACTTCAAGGTGTCTATCTATCCTGTTCTCGGCCTTGATGTAAAGTCAATTGTAGAAAGTGCCTATGCTCTTGGGCATAGTGCCTGGTTTACTCATGGAACCGACCGCATCGAACTGATGAACAGCAAGACAAAGGAAGAAGTCACCCTTATGCCGGAAGCCAGAAACAAAGACGAACTGGACAAGCTTCTGGAGGATGCTGGAATTTCAAAGGGATCCACCACTATACAGACTTCCTGTGAACTTACAGATACAGAGCTGGTTATCACTAAGGGAAAAACCGGAATCGGTCCGGATATGGATGCATTGAAAGAAGCGATTCTAAAAGCAATTTCCATAGAAGATTATGAAGCTGTTATCGAATGTCCTACTATGAAGACACCGCCAGAGGAACTGGATCTGGAAGCCTATTATGAAAAAGTACATACAGATGCCACAGATGCTTCTCTGGGGGAAAATAATGAAATTATTCCGGCAGTTACCGGAATTTCATTTGATGTGAAGTCAGCTGCAAAGAAGCTGGAAAAAGCAAAAGAAGGGGCAAAGATTACCATCCCCCTTGAAATAACCCTACCCGAAGTTTCTACAGAAGAGATAGAAGCCCTTCCTTATCTGAATCTTCTTGGTACTTATACTACATATGGCGGCGGTACCGAAAACCGTGTTGCCAATTTGAAGCTTGCCGTGGAAGCCTGTGATGGAGTGGAACTTCAGCCAGGACAGATTTTTTCCTACAACGATACTTTAGGTCCACGTACTGAGGAACGAGGGTACAGGGAAGCAACTGTAATTGTAGGAGGCGAACATGCCCAGGATATCGGAGGCGGAATCTGCCAGATTTCCACTACGTTGTTTATGGCATGCCTGCAGTCTGATCTGACCATTGTTGAGCGTCATAATCACGCTGCCCGAATTGATTATGTTGAGGATGGTCTGGACGCAGCAGTGGTGTGGGGAGGTCAGGATTTCCGTTTTCAGAATAATACTGCTTATCCAATTAAAATTGAAGCCTCTTACGATGAAAAAGAGGAAGCCGTAACGGTATCCATTTACGGAACCCAAACTGACAATAATACGGTAGAGATTACTACAGAGCATTCCGATCCAAACACCTGTAAAACCTACCGCAGTGTCTACGATGAGAATGGAACACTTCTCCGCACAGATGAAGTCGGGTACAGTAAATACAAGCAATAACCCTATAAATCTATTGATTTCGACATAACGGTCTGCTATAATGAGGTGAATTGAATAAATCCGTTTTCAGTGCCAGACATATCTGTCTGCTACAGCGTGCAGATTGTGGGAATATTTTTTCAACACGCTCTAAGAGGGAATCAGGTGAAAGTCCTGAACGATCCGGTCACTGTAACCAGGGAGTAGAATCCAGTGAAACCATTGGTATATTGCTGAGAAGGATGGATTCTGTGTTGATCTGTAAGTCAGGAAACCTGCTGAATTCGTTTAATGAAAGCTTCCGAAGAAAGTACTTCATTCTCATTAATATATTTGATAATACAATATATTGAATTTTTAGTGCCTGTTTTCTCAGAGGAAGCAGGCATTTTTTTGAAATAATCCTGTCAGGATTGCCCATTGTACAAACAGGCTCCAGAAGCAATTGGGATTTATTCAAACTATAAAATAATAGGAAGAATCGAGGAAAAAGAAATGAAAAGAAATTCAAAACGCTTTCTTGCACTGTTCCTTTCCGTCGCGATGACGGTCACTCCTGCTGTACTTACACAGGCAGAAAATGAGGATGCAAACGTACAGGTTTCTGTTACACCAACTCCAGAAACAGAGGCGGAGAAGACTGCTGTTGCTGCTGAGACTCCTGTGCAGGAGAACGCAACAGCTGAGGAAGAAAACACTGACACTACAGTAACTCCGGCAGCAGTGGATGCCTCTGCTGTGAAAGAGACACCTGCTGCTACAGAAACACCTGCCTCTGAGACCACTCCTGAGGTTACTGCATCACCTGCTGAAGAAAGCAAAAATGAGGAAGCAGAAGCTCCACAGCCTACAGCTGCACCAGAAACAACAGAAGAGGGCAAAACCGAAGAGACAGATAAACCAGAAACAAAGCCAGAGGATCTGAACCCAGATGGTTCCAACATGACCATTGACAAGGAAGATAACAGTGCATATAAAATGCTTAAAATCAAAAGCTCTTCTGCTGAATTAAATGGTGATAAAATTAAGATAACCCTCAATACTGACGGAAAGAACTATGAGAAGCTTTATCTTGGTTCTAAAGAAGATCCTGACGAAGCAAAAAATGCAGCAGCAATCGTTGGTACAGAAAATGAAGATGGTTATACTTTCATTTTTGAGGTTCCTGCCAGTGAACAGGTCCAGACTTTCAGCATCGTACCATTTTCTGTAAAAAATCAGAAATGGTACACAAATATGGCTTTGAAACTGAACGTTCCAGGAATGAAAGCCCCGGAACCAACAGCTACTCCAGAGCCAACTGCAGCCCCTGAGCCAACTGCAGCTCCAACCCAGGCACCAGCCCAGAATGAGATTACAGATGCCGGAATCAAGCTTGTAAAAGAAAACGGTGATGAATTTGCAATGTTCGTAATCACCGGTTCCACTGTAAAGGTTTCGGAGGATAAATATATTGTCACACTTTCTACCGCAAAACAGAATTATGACATGATCTATCTTGGCAGTGCCAGTGACTCTGATAAAGAAGCAAATTCCATCAAAGGAGTAGAGAACAGTGCAGGAGGCTATACCTACACCTTTGAAGTTACTGCAAGCAAGGAAGCTCAGACAATAGCAGTCGTTCCTCATTCCAAGAAGAGCCAGAACTGGTACGCAAAGGGTATATTGACGATTACCGTACCGGCAGTTCCAGGATATGGAGAGGCTGCTCCAACACCGGAACCAACTGTTTCCCCAGAGCCTACCGAAGCACCGGTTGAGACTCCTGCACCAACTGAAACTCCAGTGCCAAGCACAACTCCGGAAGCAACCACCACCCCAGAGCCAACAGCAACCCCTGCTCCAGGCAGCTGTGCAAGCGGAATTTATAATATTACAGTAAACTCCAGTTCATCTATGTTCCGTGTAATTGACTGTGTGCTCACTTCCAAAAACGGAAAAATGACAGCTGTTCTTACTTTAAGCGGAACTGGTTACGACTATCTATGTCTGGGAACAAAAGAAGAAGCTGCCGCAGCAGATTCCTCCACCTGGGTTCCATATGTGGCAGACGCAAATGGCAAATATACATATGAGATTCCTGTTGAAGCCCTGGACAATGGAATTGCAGTTGCTGCTTTTTCCCACAAAAACCAGATCTGGTATGACAGGATCCTGACTTTCCAGTCCAGCACTTTAAATAAGATAGGTGACGTACAGGATGATCCGCAGCCAGATACTGCTCCTGACACAACAATCACAGCAACTCCTGCACCCACTGCAAAACCAAATAAAAAACCGACAGCAACTCCTACACCAACAGCAACTCCAAAGCCAGACAAGAAACCGGAAGAGGAATCCAAATACGAATCTGACTTAAGCGGCGGAACAGCATCTGTAAACAGTTCTACTACATTAGCAGATGGAACCTACACTCCTGACAGTTTCTCCTGGTCTGGTGGTTCCGGAAAGGTCAGCATTACCTGTAACAAAGTTACGGTCACAAATGGTCAGGCATATGCGACCATTGTATTCAGCAGTGAATATTACGGTTATGTAAAAGCCAATGGAAATAAATACTACGGTGCATGCGGCGGCGGAACTTCTACTTTCACAATACCGGTAGCACTGAACCAGAATAATACGATCATTGGTATGACAACCAGAATGTCCCAGGCTCATGAAATCACTTACACCATTTATATCGCTTTAAAGGGTGCAAACGATCCGAAGAAAACAGACAAGGATAACCCAGCTGATGACAACAGCATGCTTTCCACAGGAAACAAGAAGCTGGATGATTCTGCACCAGAGATCACAGGTCTTGAGTATAAAGACGAAACTACTCTTGAGCATGCAAAATACTTTAAGCTTTATCACTACGCAAAGGGTATTACCCTTCTTGAAGTAGATATGACAACAGATACTGCAAGAAAACCGGAAACTGTTGATTCCGGAAAAGAAAATGCAAAAACAGAAGCTGCTGATTCCCAGGAACTTACAGGTACAGAAAAGCTCTACATGGGCAATGTTGTAAAATACCTGATCGTACCTGAGGGTGCTGTTATCCCTGCAGGACTTGATAAAGATGTAATCATAATCAACCAGCCGGTAGAATCTGCTTATGTGGCTTCCACAGATGCTCTTAACATTTTGGATAAGCTTGATCTTACAGACAAAGTTACTGCTCTTGGAATGGAAAAAGAGGACTGTACGGTAGACAGCCTTACAGCTGCTCTGGAAGATGGTTCCGTAACTTTTGCAGGAAAAGATGAAGATACAGATTACAAAGCTCTTGTAAAGAGTCAGTGCGGTATTTCTATCCTTTCTTCTGATATTCTCCCGACAGAGGAAGCAGACACAGAAGCAAAAGAAAACCTTCTGAAAGATTCCGCAGAGAAATATTCCACTCTGAAAATCCCGTTTATCGTGGACCGTTCTGCAGATGAAAAGGATGACAATGCAAAAGCTGAGTGGGAAAAAGCTTACGAAGCAATTTTTGTAACTGATGAGGAAGAATAAATTACTATTCTTCACCATATGCACAGTAGCAAGAATAATCAGCAGGAGAAAATAAAAATGTATGACAAAAAGCTGAAATATAAAATTTTAAGTATTTTTGCAGCAACAGTTATGACATTTACTGCCATTACTCCGGTATGGGCAGAAGAGGAGAACCTGGAAGCAGATGCTTCCGGGGAGACTTCTTCTGACACATCAGAAAAAAATGCTGCACCTGAAATTGCAGGTCTGACCTATGAATCCGCCATGGATCTGTCTTTTGCAGAATGCTTTGACGTGTATTATTACAATGACGGTTACAAACTTCTGGACATCCATGATGATGCCAGATATCTGATCGTCCCAGAGGGCAAAGAGGCACCTGATGATCTGGATCCTGAAATCCAGATCCTTCAGCAGCCACTTGACACCATCTACATGGCAGCCACTTCCCCGATGGCATTGTTCGATGCAATCGGAAGTGTAGACTCCATCAAGCTGTCAGGTCTTGATGCTTCCGGTTGGTATATCCAGTCAGCAGCTGATGCTATCAATAACGGCGAAATGACCTTTGCGGGAAAATACGATGAACCGGATTACGAGCTTCTGGTAGGTGACGACTGTGATCTTGCAATAGAGTCTACCATGATCCTTCATGCACCGAAGGTACAGGAGATGATCGAAACTCTTGGAATTCCTGTTTTCACCGATCGCTCCAGCTATGAGAGCCAGCCCCTTGGACGTACAGAGTGGATCAAGCTTTATGGCGCAATGATGAACAAAGAAGAGGAGGCAAAGACCTTCTTTGACCAGCAGGCACAGGTTATTGAGAAGCTAAAGGACTTTACAAATACAGAAAAAACAGTTGCATTTTTCTACATCAATACCAGCGGTTCTCCTGTAGTACGTAATCCTAAAGATTATATTTCCAGCATGATCGAGATTGCCGGTGGAAGAAATGCATTCGCAGATCTTCAGGATGACAGTGGAAAAACTTCCGTTGCCATTACCATGGAGGAATTCTATAATACTGCGGCAGATGCAGATTATCTGATCTACAACTCCAGTATTGATGCGTCTGTAAAAAGCATAGACGATCTTCTTGCAAAAGAAAGTCTGATGGCTGATTTTAAAGCCGTAAAAGAGGGAAATGTCTGGGTAACTGATGATTCCATGTACCAGCATACAGATACAATTGGTGAACTGATCACAGATCTGAACCTGATGCTTACCGGCGGAAGTGAAGAGGATATGACTTTTCTTCATAAGCTGAGCTGACAGCAGGTTCTGTTGTAAATGAAACAAAAATGGAGAAAAATAAAATGAGCAATCAATCCGCTGGAACCAGCTTCCACATGGAAAATTTTAAGAGACGATCTCGTTACGCTATGGTTTTCATTCTGCTGATCCTGGCCTTTGGCCTGATCACAGTTTTGAATATCAACACAGGAAATGTTCATATTTCTCTGTCTGAGATCATAGATATCCTGCTGAAAAAAGCCACAGATACAAAAGAATACAGCATCATCTGGAAAATCCGTCTTCCCAGGATCCTGATGGCTGCCATTCTTGGAGTTGCCTTATCCCTATCTGGTTTTCTTCTCCAGACCTTTTTTGAAAATCCCATTGCAGGACCTTTTGTTCTGGGAATTTCTTCCGGTGCGAAAATGGTAGTAGCTCTTACCATGATTTATTATCTTGGCAGAGCCGTAAACGTAACTTCTTACACTCTGATCATTGCAGCTTTTATTGGTTCCCTGATTTCCATAGGTTTTATTCTTCTGATTTCAAAAAGGATCAAGCACATGGCCACCCTTCTGGTTGCCGGAATCATGATTGGCTATATCTGTTCTGCAGTAACTGATTTTGTGGTAACTTTTGCAGATGATTCCGATATTGTAAATCTTCACGGATGGTCACAGGGAAGCTTCTCCGGTATGAGCTGGAGTAACGTTTACATTTCCTGTGTGGTGGTAGGAATTACCCTGGCCCTGACCTTCCTGCTGTCAAAGCCCATCGGTGCTTATCAGCTGGGAGAAGCTTATGCACAAAGCATGGGCGTAAATATCAAATTCTTCCGTGTTGCATTGATTTTGCTTTCCAGTATTTTATCAGCAACTGTAACTGCTTTTGCAGGACCGATTTCTTTCGTTGGAATTGCAGTCCCATTTCTGATGAAAAGAAGCTTCGGCACATCCAGACCACTTATAATCATTCCGGGAACATTCCTGGGCGGTGCAGTTTTCTGTATGATGTGTGACCTGATTGCCAGAATGGCTTTTGCCCCTCTGGAGCTGAATATCAGTACCGTTACCTCCATCTTTGGAGCACCTGTTGTTATTTTCATGATGTTGCGGAAGAAGAGAGGAAACTGAAATGGATAATTACTATTTTCATATGGATAACCTTTCTGTCGGTTATGACAAAAAGGCCTTAATTCATGATATCTGTATTGGAATTAAAAAAGGGGAGATTGTAACCCTCATTGGTCCAAATGGTTCTGGTAAATCTACGATTCTGAAAAGTATCACAAGACAGCTGCAGATCATTGGTGGAAAAGTTTACTTTGATGATCGCAATCTGAATTCTTTTTCCTATAAAGAGCTTTCCACACGCATGGCAGTAGTTCTTACGGAACGAATGCGTCCGGAGCTTATGACCTGTCATGATATTGTGGCAACCGGACGCTACCCTTATACAGGCAGACTCGGTATTCTTTCCAGAGAGGATGAGGAAAAGGTAGAGGAAGCCATGAGAGCGGTGCATGCGGAATCGCTTGGCAGTCGTGACTTTAACAACATCAGCGATGGCCAGCGTCAGAGAGTGCTTCTTGCCCGTGCGATCTGCCAGGAACCGGATATTATTATTCTGGATGAGCCAACCTCTTTCCTTGATATCAAACATAAGCTGGATCTTTTATCTATTCTTCGGGATATGGCAAAAAAGAAGCAGATCACAGTTATCATGTCTCTTCACGAAATCGATCTGGCACAGAAAATTGCAGATAAGATCATCTGCGTAAAGGGAGATACCATTTCTCATTTTGGAAAGCCGGAAGATATTTTTGAAGAGAACATGATCAAGGAGCTGTATGAGATCAATAATGGATTTTTTGATCCCCTGTTTGGAAGTATTGAGCTTCCGAAACCAGACGGAGAAGCGAAAACTTTCGTAATCTGTGGAAATGGCACTGGTATTCCCATATTCCGTCAGCTACAGAAAGAGCACACACCTTTTATTGCAGGTATTCTTTACACCAATGACGTGGATTACCGCCTGGCAAGACTATTGGCTTCAAAGGTGATCACGGAAGAACCCTTCATGGAAATCAGTGAAGAAGCCTTCCAGAAGGCGCAAAAAGCCATGGAAAGCTGTGAGAGGATAATCTGCACGGCTGTTCCGGTTGGAAGCTGCAATAAGCGGTTAGGAGAGCTTATAGATGCAGCGAAGAAGAGCGGGAAAACAGAGTTTGTATAATTCTGCCTTGCGGGATTCTTTGATTTCGTTTCTTTACAGGACTCATTTTTTACGTTATACTGAGTTCACCGAAAGAAGGAGAGGACTCGTTTTATGAAAAAAAATATATTTACAAAAGACAACCTGATGTTCTTTATCATTCTGAATCTGGGATTGATTTTTACAGCGGTTGGAATTGCCATTTTTAAAACACCCAACCATTTCGCATTTGGTGGTACATCTGGTCTGTCTATTATCCTTTCTACCTTATTTCCGAAGTGGAATGTAGGTGCATTTATGTGGATCGTCAATGCAGCACTTGTTGTACTTGGATTTTTCTTCCTTGGAATCCGCTCCATGGGCTGGACTGTCTATTCCTCTTTTGCCCTGTCTTTCTATGTAAGTGCCTGTGAAGCTATTTATCCCCTTAGTTCGCCACTTACACATGACGTGTTCCTGGAGCTGTGTTTTGCAGTTATTCTCCCAGCAGTGGGAGCTGCTATGGTATTTAATGTCGGTGCCTCCACTGGTGGTACTGATATTGTGGCAATGATTTTGCACAAATATACCAGCCTTGAGATCGGGCGTGCCCTTTTGGTCAGCGACCTGGGAATCGTACTGATCGCAGCTTACCTTTACGGTGCCCAGACCGGACTTTACTGTATTCTTGGAATGATCCTGAAATGCACTGTAGTAGACAGTGCTATTGAGAGTCTGAATCTGAGAAAGGTATGTACGATCATTAGCAAATATCCGGAGCAGGTAGAAGAGTTCATCATCAATGACCTGCATCGTTCTGCCACAGAGCAGAAGGCCTTTGGCATCTATACCAAGAAGGAGCAGAAGGTAATGATGACTGTGCTTACCCGAAGTGAGACCAACCGTCTTCGTATTCATTTAAGACAGATTGATCCCCATGCATTTATTACTATTGTAAACAGCAGCGAGATCATTGGAAAAGGCTTCCGTTCTATCTGATGCCTGCCAGCTAATGCAGAAGACTGATTTTCCCATAACAGAACGGTCTGATGAAGCTTGATTTTAAAACCAGAAAGGAATACAGGCCATGATTTCCAAAACCATGCGAGCAATTCTCCACACCCTTTCCTACGGCAATATCGAAGTGGAATCCTCCCGCAGACTGGTGGACATTAAGAAGCTGGATGCCATGAATATTTTTCTGAAAAAAATGGATATCCAGATTTTCAACGGGGACTACGAAATCCCTCTGCGGATTTATTTTCCTACTGAAGAAGCCATGACAAACGGGGTGGAAAAAGGTCATACTTTTCCAGTTCTTCTATTTTTTCATGGCGGAGGATGGGTGACAGAAAGTGTGGATACCTATAACCGTGTCTGTGCCAGAATGTCTCAGTCTACCGGTCATATTGTAGTATCCGTGGAATACAGGCTTGCTCCTGAATACCGTTTTCCAACGGCTCTGATGGACTGTTATGCAGCGGCGAAAGCACTTTATACCAATAATCTGATCCTGAATACAGATTCCCGAAGAATCACTATTATGGGTGACAGTGCCGGAGGAAATCTTGCAGCCGCAGTTGCTCTTATGGCAAGAGACAAGGGCGACTTTCAGGTATTCCGGCAGATTCTTATTTATCCAGCCTTATATAATACCTATACAGCCGCTTCTCCCTATGCCTCTGTGCAAAAGAACGGCACCGACTACCTGCTTACTGCAGTGAAAATGCAGGATTATCTGAATCTGTATGAGAGCTGTCCGGAGGATCGGGTCAACCCTTATTTTGCACCTCTTCTGGCAAGAGATTTTTCTAATATGCCAGAAACCCTGATTCTCACAGCAGAGTTTGATCCTCTTCGTGATGAAGGCGAAGATTATGGAAAAAAACTGGCAGAGGCTGGTAATTATGTAGAAGTACACCGGATCAAAGATGCACTTCACGGCTTTTTTGCTCTTGGAATCCGCTTTTTCCATGTGCAGGAAAGTTTTTCTTATATGAACGAATTCTTAAAAAGGGAAGTGTGAAAATTGAAAGAAGGATATTCGAACTGGAGAAAACTGGATAACGCGGCCCTTGCTTTTCCTCTGGTAACTGGCAAAAATGATACCAGAGTATTTCGTTTTTACTGTGAACTAAAGGAAAATGTAAAACCGGAGCTTCTCCAGGCCGCTCTTGAAAAAACCATGGAAAAATATCCTCTGTTTCAGATGGTTCTCCGAAAAGGATTATTCTGGTTCTACCTGGAACACAGGGATATTCGTCCAATTGTAAAGGAAGAGAAGAAGCCTCCATGCAGCAGGCTGTATATTCCAGACAAAAAGAATCTTCTTTTTCAGGTCAGCTATTATGAAAAAAGAATCAATTTTGAAGTTTTCCATGCACTGACAGATGGTACCGGGGCAATGCATTTTCTCCAGGAACTGGTAAGCAATTATCTGAAGAAGGCTCACCCGGAACAGGATCTGCCTTCTCTGCCAGTCACGGATATGAGCACCCCCGGTGATCAGGAGGAGGATAGTTTTTCCCAGTATTATTCCTCGGATATTCCCGGAAATTCCGAGAAAAAACCTCGTGCTGTCAGACTTCCGGGAGAACGGCTGCTTCATGAGGATATGCATATTACAGAGATTGTACTTCCGGTAAAAGAGCTTCATGCAAAAGCAAAAGAATACGGTGTCTCCATAACCATTCTGATCACAGCCATGTTTCTTTGTTCCATCCATGAGGAAATTCCCAAGAGCAGACAAAATCGCCCCATTGCCCTTATGGTACCTGTAAATCTGCGGAATTATTTTCCCTCACAGTCTATGGCAAATTTTTTTGGCTGGATAGAAGTGGGACATGATTTTTCCCAAACTTCTGATTTTACAGAAATTCTGGCTCACGTGAAAGAGCAGTTTGCCGCGGAACTGGTAGAAGAGAAAATTGCCAGACATATGAATAGCTATGTCCGTCTGGAGAAAAATCCGGTCATCCGTGCAGTTCCCCTGGAAATAAAGAAATATTTCCTTATGCTGGGAGCAAACCTAAGCTCTAGAAGCATTACGGCTGTTTATTCCAATATTGGAATTCTTCGTTTTCCAAAGGAGTATAACCAGTACATTGACCGTTTCGGAATTTTCGCAAGTACCAACTCCATGCAGCTTTGTTCCTGTTCTTACGAAAACGAAATGGTTCTTGGATTTACCTCCAAGCTTCCCAAGGATAATATTCAGCGAAATTTTCTGAACATGCTGAAAAAAGAAGAAATTCCTTATACAGAAAAAACCAATAATTTCCCCGGCTGTTCCCTGAAAGAGAAAAAGGAGGCGCAGAGAATCGTGCAGGTTTTCAATTTTGTCTGCATTGCAGCTGCAATTCTCTGCGGCATGATCAATTACCTTACACGGGAAAAACTGGACTGGTTCTGGTTCGCCGCAGCTGGCTGTCTTTGCGGATGGCTGATCGTAGCGGTTGCTTATGCCAAACGGAGGAATATCTTAAAAAACGAGATCATACAGTTGATCCTGGTAACTATTATCGCGGTTCTGTGGGACAAATATACCGGATGGCATGGATGGTCTCTGGATTTTGTCCTTCCATTTGGCGCTCTTGCAGTGCTTGGCTCTATACCTGTGATCGTAAAAGTACAAAAGCTGGAAAAAGAAGAGTATCTGTTTTACCTTGTTCAGGCTGCTTTTGCTGGTCTAGTACCGCTGATCCTTATGTTTTTTCACCAGATCCGTTTCCCATACCCATCTGTGGTATGCACAGGAATCAGTCTGCTGGTATTTGCAGGAATGTTTATTTTTAACAGCAATGATACTATCCGGGAGTTTCATAAAAAACTTAGAATGTAATAAAATGGACACAGATTGCAAGGACTTCTTTGCTGAAATTTCGCTAAAGCAGTCCTTGCGATCTGTGTCCGTCTGTTATGTCTGATACCCTAAAGCGTATTTGATAAATCATTCCCGTAATCTGCACGCCCCACTTTGCGGGAGTTTTTGCAGAAAGCCCTTTTCAAATACGCTCTGGAAGTTAATATAATTAAATTTCTACAAGAATTCCCTTCTCTTTATCATACTTACAATATTTGCCATTTCCGGAAATAAATGGCTGATAAGTATTCGTACGTGTATCTTTCACATATACAATTCCTGTGGCGATCATTTCTACCAATGAGAAACGTTTACTCAGGCTTGAGATCCAGGAGTAGGTTTTATTACTGTCAGAATCAGCAGCAACCAGACTGTATCCCTCTTCACACGGTTTCAGAGAGAAGTAAATTTTCTCCGGTTTAGAAGTCTCTTTAAATACCTGGCTTGCTATATAAGTAGAAAAATTCTTCTCCACAAACTGCTGGAAAGAGTATAAGGTATAAACCTCTCCGCTGACTTCGTCTGTAATCCGGTCTCCGCGCTGCAGACGCGCCTTGATCAGAGACAAAGTCTCAATGGTCCAGTTGATAAAGGAAATGCTGCTGTAGGTCATGCTCTCCAGAAGCTGGTCGATCAGTTTCTTTGTGAGAACATTTGATTTCGTTGCTTCGTTAAACAATTCTTCATTCATAATCCGCACCCTCCATAACATATATATGTTAATTGATAATCTTAATTATAAGATCTTATTTTATTAAAATCAATAATTTTTCCCTCGTTTTTGTATTATTTGTTATTTGTTATTGCTGTTATTTTATATATATTGTTTGCCTTTAACACAAAACCATGTTATCATCATAAGAGTTGGAGTTTATAAAAAGCAAAAACAAATTTTACGAATTTGGAAGGAAAAATTTATGGAAAAACATCATCATGAACGAAGTACTTTTTCCGGTAAACTGGGATTTGTACTGTCTGCTGCCGGAGCTTCCGTCGGACTGGGAAATATATGGCGATTTCCTTACCTTGCGGCAAAGTACGGCGGTGGAATATTTTTACTGATTTACATTATTCTGGCACTTACTTTTGGCTACTCTATGATTGTCGCCGAAACCGCCCTTGGCCGAATGACAAGAAAAAGCCCGGTAGGCGCTTTTGGAAAATTTGGCAAGTCTAAATGGCTGTCCTTTGGTGGCTGGATCAATGCCATCATTCCAGTCCTGATCGTGCCATACTATTCCGTTATCGGCGGATGGGTTATCAAATATCTGATCGAATATATAAAAGGTAACAGCCAGAAGCTGGCAGAAGACGGATATTTTTCTGAGTTTATTTCGAATGGTACCTCCACAGAGGTCTGTTTCCTTATTTTTGCATTTTTAACAGTTGCAATCATATATGCAGGAGTCCGAAACGGAGTAGAGCGCGTTTCCAAATTTATGATGCCGGTTCTGGTATTTTTATCTGTGCTTATTACTGTTTACTCTGTTACAAGACCAGGTGCCCTTGCAGGAGTGAAATATTTCCTGGTACCAAATATTGAGAATTTCTCCTGGATGACAGTGGTAGCCGCCATGGGTCAGATGTTTTATTCCCTGTCTATTGCCATGGGAATTCTGGTAACCTTTGGCTCTTATATGAAAAAGGACGTATCTATCGAAGGTTCCACCAAGAATGTAGAAGTGTTTGACACTGCAATTGCCATTATGGCAGGTCTGATGATCATTCCGGCTGTGTTTGCATTCTCCGGTGGAGATCCGGATACTTTACAGGCAGGACCGGCGCTTATGTTCATCACCATTCCCAAGGTATTTGCCAGTATGGGGTTGGGAACTCCCATTGGGATTCTGTTCTTTGTACTGGTGCTGTGCGCAGCTCTTACCAGTTCTATTGCCCTGACGGAGAGCGCTGTATCTACCTTCCAGGACGAACTGAGATGGCACAGAAAGAAAGCAACCGTTATTGTTGGTGTGATCATGATTCTTCTTGGAACTCTTTCTTCCCTTGGATATGGACCGCTTGGCTTTGTAAAAATCATTGGAATGCAGTTTCTGGATTTCTTTGATTTCCTCACCAATTCTGTAATGATGCCAATTGCCGCACTTGCAACCTGTCTTTTAATTTCCAGAAAAGTGGGAGTGGAAAAGATTGAGGAGGAAGTAGTAGCTGAAGGCGGAACTTTCCGCAGGAAAAAGATTTTTAACTTTATGATCAAATACCTCTGCCCGATATTTGCAGCAATTATCCTGCTTAGCTCTGTAGCAAATGCATTTGGACTGATTTCCATGTAAATAATTTGTAACTGTTCTGTACTTCTCAGTTACCACTTCGCGAAATAATACCTGCTGAATAAATACTATAATTTTTTAATCGCCCCACCCATCTCAGGTGGGGCGATTGTATAAGGACTGCCTCCATATCTACAAAGCTTTAAAGTCTGCCACATTTCCATCAATAACGCACACAACTTTTCCCTATATCTGCTTTTTACAATATGGTTACATTTATCACTACCAAAACATGTATAATAGAACCAGTACATCAAATAAGGATTATTTTTCAGAGTATACAAGAAAGGACCCGAAATGAAAGCCAGAATACTTGTAATAGAAGATGAACCAGCAATCAATAACTTACTTTGCATGAACCTGGAAGTCACCGGCTACCAGACCGTAAGCTACCTGGACGGCAATGACGCCAGCGAAGGAATTGCCTGGGATCATGAGTTCCAGTGCGCCCTTGTAGATATTATGCTCCCTGGAAAAGATGGATATACCCTTTTACCAGAACTGAATCACTACGGCATTCCCGTCATTTTTCTCACCGCCAGAGCCGACATCGCAAGCAAAGTAAAAGGCCTTAAAGAAGGTGCCGAAGACTATATTGTAAAGCCCTTCGAGATGCTGGAAGTGATGGTCCGCCTGGAGAAAGTACTGGAACGTCATGGAAATTTACAGGAGCAGATACAGATTGACGATATTACCATAGACACCATAAGCCATACCGTTACCAGAAATGGAGAGGAAATTTACCTGAAACCAATGGAATACAACTGCCTTATGATGTTCGTCCGCAATCCCAATAAAGCTCTTACAAGAGAGCAGCTTCTGGCCGGTCTCTGGGGCGTAGAATTCGAAGGAGAAACAAGAACAGTAGATGCACATGTGGGACGTATCCGCAAAAAGCTGGGCTGGCAGGACAGGATCAAAACCATTCCCCGCATTGGATACCGACTGGAGGTGGAATTTTGAAGCTTTTTACAAAAATCTTTTTACAGGTGGCCTGCGTGATCCTGATTTTATCCTCCGCTGTTTTTTTCTATACTTCATATCGCTGGAAGAATCAGAGTATTCAGTATATCAATAACTATGAATATACCAAATTTCAGAATAATCTTTTACAATTTGAGGAGAAATTAAGACTTACAAGCAGTCAGTCCGCTAATTCCGATGAGAAAGTCCGAAACCGAATTCTTATCTACGCTTTCCGACAGATTTTCCATGACAGTGCTGTTCTATATCAGAATGATGAAGAACTTTACAACGGTACCGCCTATGACTTCGATGTTCAGGGAATCCAGGAACAACTGGGAGAAGTGGAATTACACGGAAAATGGTATGACGCGGATACTTATATCTGTGATCCCCTTATCAGCAAAGCCGACGGTAAAACACTGTTGCTTTTTTTTTATTCCTCCACAGAGTCAACTACAAATCTGAATTATCAGATTGTCACTTATAAAGACGTTTTTGATGTTCTGGAGAGTAACAGGATCCTTTTTTATCAGGCGGGTATGTTGACGCTGGTTCTTCTTCTGTTAACCGGAACAATTCTTTTTTTCAGCCTGCGGAAAATTATGGCACCCCTTACAAAATTAAGGGAAGCTGCGGTTTCTGTATCTGAAGGCAACTATGATATACAAGTTCCTGCGGAAGGAGATACGGAACTGGCGCAGGTTGGCAAAAGCTTTAATCAGATGTCCTCCAAGGTTAAAGAACAGATTGAATGCCTTTCCACTGTAAACCATACACAACGACAGTTAATGGGAAGTCTTGCCCATGAGCTGAAAACACCTATGACCTCTATCCTGGGATATGCAGATACCCTTCTCACAGTGCGCCTGCAAAGACAGCAGCAGGAGAGAGCTCTCTCCTATATTTCCAGTGAATGCCGCAGGCTGTCCCGACTTTCGGTAAAAATGCTGGAACTTACCGGATTATATGAAACTGGGGAGGCACGTTTTGCCCCAACAGAAAATTCAGTGAAATCTTTTCTGGAGGATTCCAGACAGCTTAACCTCTGCCGTCTGAAAGAGAAGAATATCTGTCTGGAACTTCAGTGTGAACCTGCTGATCTGAAGAAAAACTTTGACAAAGATCTTATGTTAAGTCTGGTAAACAATTTTATTGACAACGCAGTAAAAGCCTCCGCGGACAATTCCAGACTCATACTGGAAGCGACGGCTGAGAAACTGATGGTCCAGGATTTTGGCAAAGGAATCCCAGCTGAAGATCTTGATAAAGTGACAGAGGCATTTTATATGGTTGACAAATCCCGTTCCCGGGCAAATGGAAGTGTGGGTCTGGGACTTGCACTTTGTAAAAAAATCGCGGATATACATGGATTTCAAATGAAAATTGAAAGTGAAATAGGAAAGGGAACCTGTGTATTCATTGAATGGTAAAGAAATTCTTGCCAGATTACAATTCAGTTACAATTTACGGAAGATTTGGTGTAATTCCAAGTACTATAATCTATATCAGAACATGACCGGTGATTACTATGAGCAATATCAAACACCCGTTCCCCTAAATCTCCGGTTATGTTCAAACATCGAAAGGGAGACTTCAAACAAATGAGAAAGAATATAGAAAGAATGATTGGACTTACTCTCTGCATGGGAATGTTAGCGGGATGTGCACAGACACCAGAATCTTCCCTTGTAAGGCAGAAGGGAAATAAAGCACTGGATTCTTACAAAGAAGCGGATGACAAGGATGTCAATATGGCAGGAAATGCCTCCTCCGCTGATCAGACAACTGCTTCTGAAAGTACTGGTACAAGTGATACTGCTGCCTCCACTGACGTTCACCCGGATAATGCCTCAGCTGCCAGAACCACTATCCGCGACCTGATCAATGCGCCTGAGACTTACAAAAGTCAAGTAACAGACGACACATCCAAGCTTGTGGTAAATACGGATGCGGCAGTAGAAATACCAGATGTGGAAAAGATATCTGCAATTTCTGTTACACCAGCTGCAGTCACACAGGATCTTCTTGATGGTATCACAGATGCCTTTTTCTCAAATGCGAAGATTTACACTGCAGACAGCTATTATGTACAGACAAAGGATGAGATCAAGAAAAAAATCGACGAATTAAAAGAAGATGTTGCCAACGGAAATCTGGATCCTAATAATTGGGGAACCGATGATAATGGCAATCTCATATATGATATTTACGATGACATTGATTATTGGGAAAACCAGTATGAATCTGCACCTGAGACTAGAAATCTGGTAGAAGGAAGACCTGCCGTGGGAGTACAGACATACAGCAATACTGGTGAAGTTATGGAAGATAATGCTTTTACCGGTATCGCCCAGTTAGATGACGGCTCCCAATATTCTTATCGTACCTCTTCCTGGGGAGCCTATTCTTTGGAAGTAAGAATCCAGAAGATAGCCCAAAAAGACGGTAAAGAAATCCCTTCTGACGCTGTCTGGTCCGATTATTCCAGCAGCAGTCCATATGAAAAACCTACCGAAAAATCTATTGGAATTTCGTTGGATGACGCGAAGAAATTAGCCCAGGAAAAAGCAGATGCCATGGGCCTTGACGATTTAAACCAATGCGGATGGGATTATGCGATTCAGACGTCCATTGGAACAGATGATAACTCCAGTTATCTCGGAAGTGGTTATGTTATCTACTACAGCCGTACCATAAATGGAACTCCGCTTACCTATACCATGGATGCAGGTGGAGCGCTTGAAGACATGGACAGTACTATGGAAACCTGGGCTTACGAAAACCTTTATTTTTATGTAAATGCAGACGGAATCGACAGCATGACTTATTGCAATCCATACACCATCGGAGAAACTAAGACTGAGAATTTAAGCCTGCTTCCATTCAGCGAGATCATGAATATTTACGAAAAAATGATGATCGTCACCAACGCGGACAACCTTACCTATGAAAATTCCAGGGTATTCAATATTGACCGTATCGTTCTTGGCTATGCCAGAATTTATGAGCCATCCACAGATGCCCATACCGGTCTTCTGGTTCCTGTCTGGGATTTCTTCGGATCCCGCAAGATTGACTCCGAATATGATGGCGAAACCTACTCAGATACGACAGATTGGCCTACCTGGAGCTTTCTTACCATCAATGCAGTAGACGGAAGTATTATAGACCGTAGTCTGGGATACTGATATGAAGCAGACACTTGGAATTGTACGCTACAATTTCTTCGGCTTTTTCCGTAATCCCAAAGTGATTTTTACCCTCTTTCTGGAATTTGTGCTCAGTTTTCTGCTTACAGGAAGAATCATGGTTGTTATGGATAACTACAATACGCCTGTACAGGCAATTGAACCTTTCCTGTGGACCTTCGGGGATGGAACAGCAGTGCTTCTAAGTTCCATGCTTTTGCTGTTCTCCGACCTGCCGAAAATGACACCAGTCACTCCTTATCAGCTGATCCGTACCACCAAGAAGAAATGGCTCTTAGGCCAGTTTGTCTATATTACATTCGTAACGATTTTATATACATGTTTTATGCTTTTGTTTACTTCTGTGCTGTGCATGAAGGACAGCTATCCAGGCAATCTGTGGAGCGACACAGCAGCAATGCTTGGATACTCTGATCTTGGAAAGAATCTGCAGGTGCCATCTACAGTACGTGTTATGGAAAGCATTTCACCTTACGGCTGTATGCTACAGATATTCCTTTTGCTTTTTTGCTATTCCCTGACTTTAAGCTTTGTAATTCTGGTGGGGAATCTCTACAAAGGAAAAACAAAAGGCATGATAGCTGGTCTGTTTTACAGTATCTATGGATTTCTTCTGGATCCCAATGTACTGGCAGCTGTTTTACATAAAGAAAAGTATGAGATGTATCAGATAAACGTACTGATCTGCTGGATCAGTCCCTTAAACCAGGCCGTTTATGGGAAACATAATCTGGGCTATGATCCATTACTCCCAAAGCTCTGGCAATCCTGTGTATTTTTTCTTATTCTGGTAGTAATACTGATTATTCTGGCGCTTCGCAGAATGAAGAAATATCCGTTTGAATTTCTGGGGGAAAAATCATGAGTGGTGAGATGAAACGTATGCTTACATCCAAAAATTTTCTGGCAGCCTGGCTGATTGCTTGTGCGGCTCTTCTCTTTGGACAAACCTACCCCAGTCTGAAGAAACCTTTGACTTGTGGTGCTTTTATAGACCTTCTGGATAGCGCTATAAAAGGTCAGATTGTATCTTTTATTTTACCCATAGCAGCAGTGCTTACCTGGAGTGATTCTTTCCTGCAGGAGTATAGAAGCGGATTTCTAAAAACTGCTCTCCCCAGAACCAGCCGTAGTCAATATGTGGAAGGAAAGGTTTTTTCTATTCTGATGTCTGGTTTTCTGGTCTGGTTACTGGCAGTCATAACAGTGCTTTGGGTTAATTTTGTTATATTTTATCCTATGGAAGTAAAAGGAAATATTCCAAAAGATCTGCTGACAAAGCTTCTAATGAAAGCTCTCCGCATGAGCATCCTTGGAGGTATCATAAGTACCCTTGGAGGTATCTGCGGAACTCTGTGTCAATCTGCTTATATGGCTTACGGAATTCCTTTTATAAGTTATTATTTCGGAATTATTTTACACCAACGATATTTTAAAGAACAACTCTGGTTTTACCCGCCAGAATGGATTACTCCTTCTGGAAACTGGGGACCATACCAGACTGGTTTATGGTTATTTTTGTTATTATTTCTACTTGTACTGATCCCGGTTCTGGGAAGTGTACTATATGATAAAATTGAAGAAATTTGAGATGTCAGACCGCTTTTCTGAAAATAAAAATATAGTCCTGCCTTTGAGAAATTGAAAGGATCTAAAATTAAAAGGATTTAAATTGGAAAGGAAACGATTATATGAACAGTGTAAATCACAATAAATTTTTAAAGTCAATTCCATGTGTACAAATAAGTCATGTTACTAAACGTTTCGGTGAAGACCTTGTTCTAAAAGAAGTAAATCTTGATCTGAATTACGGACAGGTATATGGCATTATTGGAAATAATGGTTCCGGAAAAACAGTTCTTATGAAATGTATCTGTGGTTTTCTGCCGGCTACAACCGGAACCATCCATGTATCAGGAAAACAGATTGGAAAAGACACCGATTTTCCGGAAAGCCTTGGCGTTATCATCGAGACGCCAGGTTTTCTTACACAATATACAGGAATGAAGAATCTGGAAATTCTGGCAAATATGCAGAGACTGAGCTCCAAGGCAGATATCCGCCTTATTCTTCGAAAAGTCGGCCTGGATCCCGATATGAAAAAACCGGTTGGAAAGTATTCGCTTGGAATGCGCCAGCGTCTTGGAATCGCTCAGGCCATTATGGAGGATCCCCGTCTTCTCATTTTGGATGAACCCTTCAACGGACTGGATAAACATGGCGTAGCAGAGATCCGAGAGCTTCTTCTGGAACTGAAAGCTGCCGGTAAGACCATCCTTCTCGCCAGTCATAACGAAGAAGATATCCGTATTCTCTGTGACCATGTATATGAAATGGACGGAGGAATCCTGAAGGAAAGGACAGGCTGAACATGAAAGAAAAACGATTACAAAAAAATTCTGTATTTTCCATTAAAACAGACTGCATCTTATTGATTACTGCATTAATTGCCAGTATCCTGTTTCTTATATCCCCATTTGCAGTTTCTGCACAGGAGGCTGATGTTGAAAATACAGAAACAGTTTTTGAAGATGAAGCGGAAACTGTACCAGATATGAACCAGGATCCAGATTTTGATTCTGAGCCGGATTCTACCCTGGATTCCAATCCGGACCCGGATCTGGGCGGATTCATATCCGGTGACGATTCTTCCCCCCAAAATAATCCCATTCATGTTATTATTGAAAATGGATCTGGCAATACAGACAGCAGTAATGCAGAGCCTGTCGGTGATGATGCTATGGGTGTCGGAGATACTTCTTATGGAGAGATCTATGCCGGCAGTACAGACGGAGGTAGTTCCTCCGGAGAAAAGGTTCTCCACAAGCCTCAGCTGCTATTGGAAGACAGTAATCTTTCCAGCCAGACACTAAAAGCTGGCAGCACCCGGGAAATGTCCGTAACCTTTCGAAATAAGAGCCGCAGTCAGAACGTATATGGACTGAAAATTTCTCTTTCCACAGAAACAAAAGGAATTGAATTTGATAAAAATTCTTTTTATGTACAGAGGCTGACACCTGGCGAAGCCATTACTTTAACGCAGAATTTATCTATCGCAGAAGATATTGAGCCAGGTCAGGTAGCAATCCTGTTTTCTCTGGAATATGAAGATTCCAAAGCCTCCAGTGTCAATAGCACAGAAACTCTGACTTTTAACGTGTCACAGCCTGTACGTGCAGAATTAGAAGTGTCTGACATTCCTTCGGTATTTTATACAATGGATACTGTAGAAATTCCTGTGAAAGCATTGAATCTTGGAAGGGATAAAATCTATAATGCCAAAGTGAAATTAGAAGCAGATGGATTATCTCCAAAAGAGACTGCATTTCTGGGAAATGTAGATGAGGGAACTGCATCTGATGGTACAATAAGAGTATATGTAAAAGGAAGCACCGGAAATAAAAGTTCTAAATCGCAGTCTGTTGCAGAAGCAGGAAGTTTATCGGACAATGTATCAGATATATCAGATGAAAATGATGCTACTTCTCAGAATACATCTATTTCACCAGATCAAATTACAGGAAAACTGATTCTCATCTACGAAGATTCCACAGGTAACTCCTACCAGACAGCTGTCGATTTTTCCTCCGAAATCAAGGAATCCCAGATTCAGTCTCTAAAAGTTGAGGATTCTCAGGAAGAGACTAACAGCTGGTGGTACTCCATTTTTGCAATTCTGGCGGTTCTGTTTCTCATCATCGTTCTGTTTCTCATGTCCAGATTACATAAAAAATCTGTCCTTCTGGAAGAAGCAAGAAAGGCGGCATCCCGTTGAGAAAGAAAAAAATAAACGGTTTCACCTGCTTTCTGATGATTCTCATTTCACTGACTCTTTTCTTTTTTCTCAGGCTTACCTATGAAATACAGAAAGAGAAGCAGCAGTATACAATCTTAATTTCCCTTGGAAATCTCAGTTACGACCAGAATTTCTTGAAAAAAGCTTCGAAAATAAATGGGCTTCAGGAAATCTGGCCAGTTGTGGAAATTCCAGTAACCATAAAAATAGAAGACTATACAAAAACTACCGTATTTTGTGGAATTGATCTGAATGCTTTTACGGAAATTTCCGGGCAAGACAATTTAGGAAACACTCCACGCTTACTCCTGGGGAGCAATTCTCTGGAAAATATGAAAGACTCCAATGGACATGCCATTTCAAAGAAACAGCAGAATAAATATCTGAAGATGGGAGAACAGCTTGCCATTACATATACGTTAGACAGTATCGATTCAAATAAAAATTCTACTGAATACAGCAGTTCCGTTTCCAGCAGTAGTTTCACGGCTATGGACAATCCCGGGAATAATATTTCACCAGTGTCCTGTCTTCCCTGTAAAGTTGCTGCAATACTCCCCGGAGAAGATGATCAGATCTATATCCCGCTCTCCCAGGCAAGAATTCTGTGCAGCGAATCTGGCACTGCGCTGACTGTAACAAAGGTGTTGCTAAAGATAAAGGGAAAGACCAATCTTGAAAACGCTAAACAGCATTTTGAATAACAAAGATACTTCCTTTTCAGGTGTAAATAAATATCTGCTTATGTTATACTATTGTACAAGACCAATAAAAAGGAGCACTCTATAATGAACAGACAGGAACTACTTAACCAAATTGAGCATTATACCCCGTTCAATGAACAAGAAGAGACGGATAAGCAGCTTATTCTGAACTGGATCAGAAATAATACCAATGCTTTTTCCAGAGAAAACACGGTAGCACATATGACTGCTTCTGCCTGGGTGGTAAATCAGGATAAAAGCAAAATTCTCATGGTCTATCACAATATTTATAATTCCTGGTCCTGGCTGGGAGGGCATGCGGACGGAGAAACGGATTTACTTGCAGTTGCCCTTCGGGAAGTGAAAGAGGAAGCGGGGATTTCCCATGTCTGTCCTGTATCTGAGGAGATTTTTTCTTTGGAATCCCTTACAGTAGATGGACATGTGAAAAAGGGCAAATATGTGTCCAGCCATTTACATCTGAATGTAACATATCTGCTGGAAGCAGATCTTGAGGAAGCTGTCTCCATAAAAGCCGACGAGAACAGCGGTGTCGCCTGGTTTTCCCCGGAAGAAGCGCTGAAGGAATCTACAGAACCATGGTTTGTAGAACATGTGTACTCCAAGCTGATTGAGAAAATGTAATGAAAGAAGCCAACAATTGTAATACTTATATGATACAAAGAAAGAGAAGAGAATATGAGTGAGAAAATTGTAGTTTGCCTTGAAAAAGGTGGCGCAAGAGATATGGCTGAAGCTTTTTCCAGGCGCACAAATACCCCAATCTCTGAAAAGCTGGGAGAACACCTGACGGTGCTTTTTAATTCCAAAGGTGTTTCTTTAACCGGATATGGTCTGGCTTATCAGGGAGATTTCGAAAATATGCTTCACCGGGTGACCAACGGAAGATTACAGCATGAAATGCTGGTACGGGCTTCCAAATCAGAAAAGCCAGGGCGCAAGGCAATAGATGCCACAGCAGGTATGGGAGAGGATGGATTTCTTCTGGCAGCCCAAGGGTATGAGGTAACTCTGTATGAGCAGAATCCAGTGATTGCTGTTCTTTTAAAGGATGCCCTGCGCCGGGCAAAGAAGCATCCCGTATTGAAAGAGATCGCTGCCCGCATGAAGCTGACAGAAGGCAACAGCGTGGAATTAATGCCCGCACTCCTGGATCCTGTAGACGTCATATACCTGGATCCCATGTTCCCCGCAAGACAAAAGTCCAGCCTGATCAACAAAAAACTGCAGCTCATCCAGAAGCTGGAGCCCCCATGCTCCCAAGAGACCGACCTTTTCGACGCCGCTATCAGCGCAGACCCGGATAAGATCATTGTAAAACGACCGCTGAAAAGTGATTTTCTGGCAGGAAGGAAGCCTTCTTATACGTTAAGCGGAAAAGCGATTCGATATGATTGTTATACGTTGTAGAGGAAATAAATTGGCAGAGCAGGCAGATGAATAAATGATATATGCATAGCAGCATTTTTATAATCCTTTTCGATTACTGTCAGAAGTGCTAGTGCAAATCAGAAGCAACTATGTATAATAAGAATAAAAAGGACAGTATTGTTTATAAGGAAGGAGAAAATGCTTATGAGAAATGGTAAAAAATCATTAAAAAAAGCCAGCGTACTGCTTACTACATTCTTACTTGTAGTAATGTGTCTGGCAGTGGATACCACATCTGTAAGTGCCGCGAAGATTAAACTGAACAAAACAAAGCTTACCTTGGCCCAGGGCAAGAAATACCATTTAAAGGTAAAAGGCACAAAAAAGAAAGTGAAATGGTCCTCCACAAAGAAATCAGTGGCAACTGTCAATAAAAAGGGTGTCGTTACAGCAAAGAAAAAAGGAACTGCATATATTAAAGCTAAGGTTGGCAAAAAAACATACAAGTGTAAGGTTACTGTTAAGAGTAAAAAAGCACCTGCAAAGCCAGCACCTACAACACCTTCTGCTCCGGTAAATCCGCCGGCAGAGCCTACAGCAACACCTACCACAGCTCCATCAAAAACACCAGTACTAAGTGCAACATCTTTAAGCATGCGTAAAGGTGAATATTATCAGCTTAGCGTACAGGATCCTAAGCATCTGCCCGTATGGACCAGTTCAAACAAGAATATTGCAGAGGTAGACAGTCAGGGAAAGGTACATGCAATTAATGTTGGAACAACAGAAATCAAAGTAGATGCAGGGATTGTTCTTACATGCACAGTTACAGTTACCATGGAAACAAAGCCTCAGACTGAACCAGTTCTTTCGAAAGCAGTTATAAAAGGGCAGCGGTCAGTCAAGAATGAAGCTGGCGAATCTGTAGTGATTGAGATTCCTCTGAATACTTATACCTATACTTTCAGCACAATTCCAACAAACGTGGAAGAATTGAAGCAGTATAACATCAGCGGTGATGATGGAAGATATAAGGTGCTCGCTCTTTATGTCATGTCACTTCGGACCTGGAAACCGGAAAATCAGACAGATTGCGAAGAAATGATCGGATATTTATGCAATAAGCAGTTATCTGTTTATGAGAAGCAGAGATTAGCAGAGCAAATGAAAAAGAGTAAACAGTATCTCTATCTTGGAAATGCATTCTTAAATGGTGCAACTCCGGCGAATGACTACACACCTTCACAGCCTTATTCAATTACATTAACTCAGGATTCTGTAGTAGATGAAGATCAGATATACATTCCGGCAAATCCTTCCATACCATCTCCTGATCAGTATAGAGCCTTTATCTATTGCAAGGCTTCTGACAGTGGTAAATGGATCGATGTTTATAAATCATCTAAGGACGGAAACTGGTATATGTATAAATGGATGGATCTGATCACTTCAATAAAAGCCCCGGCTTCAAGTAATCCATTCTAAATATGTCTTCAGGTGATTCATTCTAATTACAAGAGGGCAGACATCAAAGACCTCGGTTTTTGGTGTCTGCCCAAGTGAAAATAGATATTCTACATTTTTAGGCTCTTGATACCATAATAGCAATCTAATTCCTACCATGCTAAAATACCCTCCATTTCCACTCCAGCCGTATTGAACATGACCATTAGCAAGCAGTCTTGCAATAATACTTGCATCACCCATTTTATATTCCTCCGTTCAGTATTTTATTGGACATAAACTGTGCTTTAACATATTCTTTTTAAATATAATATATTTTATATTGTATATTAAGTCATTTATCCCGTTTTTATGGTATTATAAGAAAACAAAGAACAGGATAGGAGGCGTTTGAAATGAATCATAATGATATAGTCAGACAGTCATTCAAAAAACAGGCTGAAAAATTTGTAGCATATCATATGTCAAAAGTGGAATATACAGACTATCTGATTCAGAAAATCGCAGCAACAGGAGAAGAACATGCATTAGAAGTAGCTGCCGGGACCTGTATTTGTGGCAGGGCTCTGGCTCCTTATGTAAAGGATATTACCTGTCTGGATATGACAGAAGAAATGCTGGCACAGGGAATCAGACTTGCCGAAGAAAGTCATATAGAAAATATTTACTTTCAAAGTGGTAATGCCGAAAAACTTCCATACGAACCCGAAACCTTTGACCTGGTGATCACAAGGCTTTCTTTCCATCATTTTGACAATCCTGAGAAACCTTTTGAAGAGATGAAACGTGTCTTGAAAAAAGGGGGAAAGATGGTGGTCTGGGATATGGAAGCTGCCGAGGAGCCTTTACGAGAAATTGATGATAAGATTGAAAATATGCGTGATCCTTCTCATACCAGAATCCTCAGCAGGGAAGAATTTGAAGAAATGTTCAAGAAAGATTTTGCACTGCAATGCGAAGAAACTACTCTGGTGCCGGTGAATCTAAAAAGTTGGATGGAACTGACTGATACTTCGGAAGATGTGCAAGAAGAGATAACAAATTTGATGAAAGCTGAATTGGAAGGCGGTAGAAAAACCGGTTTTTCACCATATAATAAAGATTCACAAATCATGTTTGATCATAGATGGCTATTACTAATTGGTGTAAAAAAATAATGGTAATAAAAATAAGCAGGAAACTCCTTTGAAGAGTTCCTGCTTTTCTTGAAATGTCCTAATATTTAGATAGGATTCGGGGGCATATTTATAAATGTAATTACAGCTCTAAAGAATCTTCTGCATCTATTCGGGTTTTGTTACACCAGACATCTGTACAAAATAAAGAAATCTCTGTGCAGATAAAAGCGACGTTGGAAAATAATAGTCAGATGTATAAACTGAAATTGCATACGCTGTGGTCGCCTATGAAGAAAGACGTATGCATAGGAATTATCGGGTATTTTGACATTATAAAATAGAAAAATACAACAAATGTAGGATATGATGGAATTGCCGTTCATGTGTATATCTGGATGGAAGGAACAGACGCTGATTGCGTCAACGGAAAATCTGTTGAAGATGATTCGTCTACTTATGATGTGACAGTAAAACTTGCCGGAGTTGCAAGCGGAAATTAAATGTTCTTTTGAAAGGTCATGGCACGAACCATGGCTTTTCTTTTACCCCAACATCCCCATATTGGCAACTATCCCCACTCACCCCACTCTTTTTCAGTACATTTACTGAATTGCTATTTTCCCGACTTCCCGGCTTGCCATATAGCTGAGAAATTTATGAAATGTTCCTGTTTTTTAAATCCTGCAAATACTACTGATGAGCGTGTAAATTTTCATTCTACAATGTAAAAACTCTTTGTTGACGGATATATTTGGATAAGGATATAATCTGTATCAGAGAATTTACAGGGAGATAAACAAGTATGAGTCAGGATATGATTAATAACCGTTTTTTGGAAGAGTCGGTATTTGCTATTGCCGATGGATACTGCGTGATCAATCTCACAAAGAATATTGTACGTGGTTCCATGTATCAGGTAGTTAATGGAAAAAAATATAATCTGAATGAACAATTAGGTTTGCCGGAAAATTCAAGCTTACAGAGTCTGGTGGATGCATGGGCATTGACCATACCTGAAGAAGGTCTTCAAGATTTTCTGCACGAGTTTGACAGAGAACGACTGTTAAAGCGTTTTGAAAATGGTGAACGGCATATATCATTCCGATATTGGACCAGGACTGCTACTTTTGAGCCCATGCTTGCAGAAGATCACATGGCCCTGTACCGGGAAGAAGAAACCGGAGATATCATTGCAGTCAATTATGTTCTTGACCGTACAGAACATTATCGCTTAGAGGAAAAAGAGAGGGCACTGGAAAAATCAAACAGAGAGTATGCGAAGCTTCTGGAAGAAGAGAAAAAGCATACGGCTATGATCGAGGAATTAACGAAGAAACTGCAAAGTCAGCTGGAGTTATTTACCGTATCCATCCCTGGCGGTGTCAAAATCAGTAATGATGACCCGGAATATTCTTTTAAATATGTTTCAGAACAATTTGCAAATATGCTCGGTTACGCAACACCGAAGGAACTGATGGACGCTTCTGGCGGTAATATTATCGGTCTTGCTCATCCAGATGACGTAAAGGTCGGACTTGCAGATGCATTAAATCAATATACGCATTCCGATCATTATGCTACTATTTACCGGATACGCTGTAAGGACGGCACATACAAATACATCGAAGATCGTGGACAGAAAGTAATAAAGGAAGACGGAACCATTGAACATTGGAATCTCATGCTGGATAAAAATGACTTCATGCACAAATCAATTGCATTGGAAAGTGAAAAGAAAGCAAATAAAAGCAAGTCTGATTTTCTCTCCAGGATGTCTCATGATATGAGAACCCCACTGAATGGCATTATCGGATTGCTGAAGATTGCTGAGAAGCATTTTGATGACAGTGAATTGGTTCTGGAAAATTTCGGAAAAATGCAGATAGCCGCAGATTATCTATTGTCACTTATTAATGATATTCTTCAGATGAGCAAAATCGAAGATGGAAATGTACCGCTAACGCAGGAAATCATCAACTTTGATGAATTAAGTCAGGATGTTCTGACTATCATAGAACAGCGGGCAAAAGACAGAGGAATTCAAATGCAGTTCCGTTCAAAAAAAGAAGGGCTTCGATATCCTTTTATTTATGGAAGTCCGGTGCATATGAGACAGATTTTTCTTAATATTTATGGAAACTGTATTAAGTATAACCGGATTGGCGGCAAGATAATAACGGTGTTGGATTATACAGAAGTAGTGGATGGAATTACGACATATGAATGGACGATCACAGATACAGGCATTGGCATGAGTAAGGAATATCTGAAGCATATATTTGAGCCGTTTTCGCAGGAAAGGAATGATTCTGGAAGTACACAACAGGGAATTGGACTGGGAATGTCGATTGTAAAAGGCCTGATTGAAAAAATGGGCGGAACAATTAAAATAAAAAGCGAAGAAGGAATCGGATCAACTTTTATTATCAGAATTCCGTTTAAACTTGCTTCCGCACCAGATACAGTAAAGAAAACAGCAGCACAGATGGATATTAGTGGATTAAACTTATTGCTGGTGGAGGATAATGAACTGAACGCAGAAATTGCGAAAACTCTGTTGTCTGATGAAGGTGCAAATCTGACAGTTGCAGAAGATGGACTGCAGGCGGTCAGGATGTTTCAGGAGAAACCGGAAGGTTATTTTGACGCAATTCTGATGGATATCATGATGCCTGTAATGGATGGGCTTACTGCGACAAAAACAATCCGGTCACTGAAACATCCTGATGCTGAGACAATTCCAATCATTGCCATGACAGCAAATGCTTTTCAGGAGGACGCTGAAAAATGTATTGCTGCTGGAATCAATGCACACCTGGCAAAACCTTTCGATACTGAGAAAGCAAACATGACCATTTATAAATATATATAAGAAAAGTCAGCAAGGAGGTATTGACGCATGTTTAGAGAAATATATAATTTGCACAGCACTCTTATTGCGTCCAATGATAACATCTCCATGCCTGTTGATAAGATAATGATATGAGCAAAAACGTCTTTTCATCTGTTTGAGGAAAGACGTTTTTTATATGAAAATGTTTTGGAAGAGGAGTGACCGAAAATGAGTTTAAATTGATATGGCTGAAATAAATATATGACATGTC
>NZ_JAQDKY010000035.1:0-49151 GCF_027662325.1 Blautia faecis
CATCGGAGCGTTGCGCCGGCGAGAGAGTAATACACATTGTCCAAATTCGTCCCTCCTAAAGAACTTTATGCGAATTCTTGTTTTCTGCGTATCGCAAAGCGTGTTGCTGTTCACATAATAAACAGCAACCCAATATTCTGTCAATTCCTATTTATACGTCAAAAAACATTGTAAAATCAACCTCTTTGGCGTATAATATACATACAAACCCAAAGGAGGTCCTCTATAAAATGAAAGACACTAAACATAAAATTCTGACTCTGGCTGCATTGACTACGATTGCCGCTGGCGTCATCCATCTCACCAATAGAGTAATTGTTGCCTCTTCCCAGTTAAAAGAAATGCTTGATTTTTCCAATCACAACTATTATAATTGGCGATTCGGAAAAATTTATTATACCAAGAAGGGAAAAGGTTCTCCACTTCTTCTTATTCATGATACAATGCCTGGAGCCAGTGGATACGAATGGTCTCGTGTTGAGGATCAGCTCGCTCAGGAACACACCGTATATACCCTCGATCTATTAGGTTGCGGACGTTCGGAAAAGGCTGGAATTACATATACAAATTTTCTTTTCGTACAAATCATCTGCGATTTTATAAAAAATGTAATTAAAGAGAAAACCGACATCATTGCAAGTGGTTTCTCATGTTCATTTGTTACTACTGCCGCTGCTTACGATAAAGAAAGCATTAATAAAATCATGTTTATTAATCCGGTAAGCATGATTTCTCTTGCCCAAACTACCACAAAAAAGGATAAATTATTCAAATTTTTTATCGAACTGCCTATATTTGGAACCTTTATCTACCATATAATTGTTTCACGTGAAACAATTAATGATTTCTTCCTTGATAATCTTTATTATAATCCATTCCATGTAGATAAAGATGTCCTGGATGCATATTATGAAGCTGCGCACAAAGGTGGTTATTATGCAAAATGCCTATACTCCAGCCAAAGTGCTAAATATATGAATATCAACATTCGCCATGCTGTAGAATCAATTGATAATAGTATTTATATCGTAGAGGGCGAAGACGAACCAAATGGTGCCGCAATTGTAGAAGCTTATCAGAAAGTAAATCCAGCAATTGAGTCAGCAACTATTTCATGTTCCAAGCATTTTCCACATATTGAGAATGCAGAAGCGTTTCTTGAGCAGGTTGGTGCATTCTTCTAAAAATAAAATTATAGATATGTCTTCAAAGCAGAATAAAAACTTCGAAATTGTACAATATAATTTCGAAGTTTTTTGCTTTTGTAATGATAATTTATTATACTTTATACTTTTCCTGTTCTTTCTATATTTCCAGAGCATATTTAAAAAGCTTTCTGCAAGATGTACGTCACAATTTGTGGGGCTTTGACCAGGATGATGTTGCCGTAGCGAACTATGTCAGTCAAATTCAGAAAAAATATACTGCAAAGTAGGGTATACGGATCGCGAAAATGATTTTTTTGATGCATTCCAAAACGTGTTTGAAAAGGGCTTTCTGCAAGATGTACGCCACAATTTGTGGGTGAGCTAGCCAGAATGAAGGTGCTGTAGCGTACTAACAACACCCAACTACAGGTAAAATATACTGCAAAGTGGGGTGTGCAGATCGCGAAATGATTTTTAAAATATATCTCAGAGCTCTTTTCGTATTATTTTGTTATTTTTTCAATTATGCGTTGTTCTATTTTATCTTTATACAATCTTTTTGTTTTAATCAGAATTGTTTAAAAGTATATTTCCGCATGACAATATATTTTTTAGAGGATTTTTACGGTTTCATTTGCTTGTTTTGTTATTTATAGTACATTAAATAGGTCTTTGTTGTGTCGTTATGTTGTCAAGTGTCATTTTTTGGACTTTATTGCGTATTTTAATGGGTTTTTATTTTATAAATGTTATTATTACATTTTATATTTACCGTAATATTGTAGAAAGCAAAAGCAAAGTTTCTATTTTCGGGCTTTTCATACAGGCAACTAATGTAAAACCATATGAGTAAAAGTCAAAGATTTTAAAAATTTATTTTCCAAAAATAATGTATATAGAAATTTAAACAGATAAAATAGCCAACGCTAATTACATATTTCATACCGTTTGAAATGTCAGCGGACCAGAGCGTGTTTGAAAAAGGCATTCTGCAAAATATACTGTAAAATTGGGCACGCAGATTTCAGGAATGCTTTTTCAAGTACTCTCTCACACATTATTTTTTGAACTAACTATACCACCCACCTCCTGTGGATCCGCTCGCACAAATAAACCTTAGAGCCTGTTTTAAAAAAGCTTTCTGCAAGATGTGTGTCACAATTTGTGGTATATTTCGCCCGAATTCGGGTGAAATATACCGCAAAGTGGGGCGTGCAGATTGCGGGACTGCTTTTTCAAACACGTTCTAGCGTAGCCCGCCACGCGTTTTTTCATCCCTCCCTCAATTCCACGCATCCTGCTTGATTAGTATAGTTACTCATAAAACAATATACACGCATATTCATATTCGGTAGAATTTTTATGCAGCAGGCAATTCAACAGTTTTTCAAGCAATAAAAAAGATCCTTGTCCTGTTCTTTTCACAGGCAAAGATCTTTTTAGCATATTTTTTAGCTACTCTTCAACATCCTCTGAAGTCTCTGTCGTTTCTGTTTCAGCATTATCTGTAGAGGCATTTGTTTCAGGATCTGCTGTCTCAGCGCTTTCGTTTTTCTCTTTTTCACCAGTTACAGATTCAAATGCCTGAAACAGTTCTTTCACTGTCATTTTATTTACCAGATATACTTTTTTGTTTATAACAGCGGCATAGTAATTTGTATCATAGGAATAATACTTCACTTCCATTTCATTGCCATCTATATCTGTAAATTTCACAGTCATTTCCGGATCTGCATTGGACTTAAATTCATCAGTCAGACGTTTCTGCGCTGTCATGTTGATCAGCTTATTGTAGAACGTTGTAAATGTTGTGCTGTCCAGATCTTTTCCATTTAGTGTATAAGATAAGGTTACACTAGTTGAACTTGTGGTGCTTGCAGTAGAAGAACTGTCATCTGTATTTTCAGTATCTTCGCCGGTCAAATCACCTGATGAAGTGTTATCATCAGCAGCATTTCCCTCTACTTCGTTGCCGTCGGCAACATCACTGCTGGTACTATCTGTTGTATCTTCATCTTCCGTCTCATTATCCGATGTTTCTACGTTTTCATCCTCAGATGTTTCACGTGAAACATTTACGATATAATCTTCTCCTCCGTAGTTCACATCCAGAGTATCCAGATTATTTGCAGACAAATAGCTTACTGTCAAATCCCAGAAATCAGCATTTGTTTTTCCAAGGAAAGTATCAAGAGAATCCTCGGATATTGTATAAATTTCGTTGCTATCATTTACCCGAACATATCTTCCACCATCTGAAGATTGATCTCCAACCTGAATTACAAGTTCTCTGTCAACCATTTCAGTTTCCGGTTCTGAATCTTCTTCTGCATCTTCAGAACTTTCTGCGGATTCAGTATCTGCTGTTTCCACCCCAGCCTCGTCATCTGATTCAGTTACATCTGTATCTTCTGCTTCGACGTTGTCATCTGCTGTTTCATCTGTATTCTCATTTTCTACAGCTTCTGAATCTTCTGTGTCTGCCACATCCACATCTTCATCTAAGCTTTCGTTTCCATCTGTCTCAGAATCCGCATCTTCATCTGAGCTTTCGTTTCCATCTGTCTCAGAATCCGCATCTTCATCCAAGCTTTCGCTTCCATCTGTTTCAGAATCCGCATTTTCATCCAAGCTTTCGCTTCCATCTGTTTCAGAATCCGCATTTTCATCCGCCTGGTTCTCATCCCCAGATGCCTCTGAGACCTCCTCATCGCCATTTTCAGCCTCGTTTTCATCATCAGTGGACTCTTTCTCAACTTCTTCCTGATAATCCACTGTAATCTCTGCATACGGCTTATCTAATCCGTACTGAGAGAGCTCATCTTCTGCGCAGTTATAATTTACATAACTTGCATAAGCCACACTGGATAATGTACTGGCTAAGGAAGCTGCCTTCGCGGAATCTGCTTTCTCAGTCTCTCCATCACCAGTAATATTCCAGAAATTATTTTCATCTTTCTCTACAACATAGGAAGAATCTTTTCCATCTACAGAAATTTTGCTGACCGTAGAGGAATCCACAGTTGGGAAAACGCCGCTTTTTGCAAAGTCGTACAAAGTTCCCTCAAAAGAAGAAAACGTGGAATTGCTTACTACATAAACTGTAGAAGAATCCTTGTTCAAGTCAATGTATTCCTGACTTGTGGAATCATTCTCCATTCCAAGCTGGATTACTGTCGTTCCCCCATCTTCTGTGGTAACCGTGATCGTGTTATCCGGCTGATCCAGTTCATATTCTGATGCATCCTCCACATTTTCCAGTGTTCTTTCCGCTTTTATAGAATTCAGGGAGCTGACTAGTGTATCGATTTTATCCTGATCTACCGGGAAACCAGTTTCATCACTTTTCACCCAGGAATCTCCATCTTTTTCAAAGGTAACTTCTTTTTTATCAATTACAAATTTTATTGATTTCACATCAGCAGACGCTATGGAAATAATTTCCGGATTTTCTTCCTCCGCACTTTCAGTATCCGCGGCCTCCTGCTTGGCTACGTAGGTTTTTACGCCTACGTATGCGCCGCTGAGGACAACTAAAACGCCCACTGCTGTAATAAGATTTACTGATTTTTTCTTCATCAGGCTTTTCTCCTCTTTAACCAAATCATAAATCCAATCAACAGGAATGCTCCAGGAATCAGACCAATGGTACAGATTTTCCAGAAGCTTGCATCATATGCTGTCAAAGTCAGATAAGATACTTCCAGACTCTTTGATGGGATAGAAACTGTTGTACTGTCTTCTGTGTCTACCAGAGAACTTAAAGAAGCCATCACAAGTTTCTCATTTCCACCGGAAACCATCTGATTGATCTGGCTCTGCAGCAGGTTTGATGTGGAATAATAAATAATTTGAGTCTCTTTATCATCATCTACAGTCTCTGTAATGCTGACACCCAGGTCAAATGGGCCATCCACATCACCGTCTTCCTTTTCAAGAGAACCGCTGTTCAAATCTGTCTTTGAATATGCGCTGTCGGAAGTTGTAAGAAGGCTTTCAATATTCACAGTGTCTCTCACATCATCAGATTTCTGGATTCCCTGCGCATACGGCATCAGAATGTAATATCCGGAAGAAGCCACATCAGATGTAATATCTGTGCTGTTTACAGTTGGAACCAGGTAGTACGGCATCTGAGCGGCATAATGCTGTGCATTTCCTTCAAATACCAGGCCATCTACTCTGCTTACGCCGTAGTTTTCCAGCACTGCATCAAAGTTTTCCATTTTTTCTCCTGTGTAATCGGAGAAAATCATTGCTTTTCCACCATTTTCCAGATAATCGATCAATGCAGTCTTCTCATCCTCTGAGATATCTGTTGTAGGAGAATCAATCAGCAGACAGCTGGCATCCTCTGGAACGCTTCCCTCTGTAAGCAGATTCAGGGATTTGATTTCCATGTTTGCTTTCTCAATATCTTCCTTGATCGTAGAATCAAGCTCCTGCTCTCCATGTCCCTCTAATGTATACAATACCGGCAGGTTTTCACTGGTTACATATGCGATGGCACTTGTGATCTGACCTTCGCCGTCGAAGCCTGTTGTCTGATAACTGTATGTGTTGTAATCCATTGTAGATTCGTAAATATTGTTATAATTTACAACCTTATTTCTGTCTCCGCATACAACAATTAAGCTATTAGAGGAAAGGTTGTCACTGGTGTATTCACTGACAAATTTAGGATTGACCACTGGATCTTTCTGTTCCACCTTAATATGATCAGATTCATCTGCATATCTTTGAAGCAGATTACTGATAGTCTCATCCTCACTTCCGCTCTGGGCGATCTGATATATGGTTACATCCTTGTCCAGATCTTTCAGCATCGCTTTTGTCTCATCACCGATGGTGTAAAGTTTCTCGGAGCTGATATCCAGCTGCGTATACTTTGAAGGAAGATTTCCTACAATCATATTTATAACAATAATGATAGCAACGAAAACAACAATCATAACAGAACTGTAGCTTCCATTTTTCAAGTACTTTTTATTAATACTGTCTTTAAATTTTCGTTTTTCTTTTTTGTTATTATTGTTATTATTTTCGACGTTTTCGATATTAATTACGTTTTTATCGTTATTGTCAATATTGTTATCATTTTTCTTCTTAAAAAACATTTTCCCCACCTCCTTAATTCCAACGTCTCTTCAAAATTGTCTGCATGGTAAGGAATATACAAATGGCAATGACAGACAGGAAATAAAGAACTCCAGTCACATCAAAAATACTGTTTGTAAAGTTTTCAAAGTGTGAACTTAAGTTAAACACTTCAAGAACCTTCTGGATTCCTCCTTCAAACACGCTGGATTTTACAACGTAAACGATTACCAGTGCCACTTCTCCAATCACGCAGACAGCACCTGAGATCACTGCATTTTTAATCATACTGTAGATCATAAGGCTAAGCGCTATGATCAAAATGCCAAATGTCACACATGTAGACATTGCCGTCTCTGAGAAAAAGGAAGAAATTCCATTCATCATATAAAAAGCAAATAAAAATACAAAGGTAAGAACTGCTGCAATTACCTGGCTCTCAGTGATTGCTGAGAAAAATACGCCGATCGCAATGTTTGCACTTCCCAGAAGGAAAAATCCAAGGAGTGCTGTGTACGCAGAGCCAAATGCAACGGTTCCGAACTTTGACATGATCAGCGGATAGGTTGCCAGAACTGCAATAGGGATTGCATAAATAGTCACAAGTGCAAGATATTTTCCCATTACGATGCCGGATACAGATACTGGAGAAGTAAGCAGAAGCTGGTCTGTTTTCTGCTTTCTTTCCTCAGCAAGTACACGCATGGTCAGGATCGGCACTGCAATCAGAAACACAAAGGTCATGGCATTTAAAGTATATTCAAATTTCGGATAAGCAGCTGAAAGCTGGTACGCTGAAAAGTAAATACCTGCGATCAGCAACACAAAAAACATAAACAGGTAGCCGACCATGGAGGTCAGGTAGCTTTTCAGCTCTCTTTTATAAATAGCAAGCATGGTTTACTCTTCCCCCTTTTCTTCCTCAGATGCGGCAAAACTATCCTGTTTATCACCAGACAGTCCATTATCTGACACATCATTGGATACTTCGCCCGATTCATCAAACTCTTTTTCTTCAAGTCCATTATCAGGGACAGTATCTTCGTTTTTCTCATTCAAATACTTCTTAGCATCTGCTGCCGTCTTAAAGAAAGATTTTCCGGATTTTTTTCCTGACGCATCTTTATCTTTTTTCTCGCTCTCTGTAAGTTCAAGGAAGATCTCCTCCAGAGAAACTTTCTTAGACTGCATTTCAAGGATCGGACAGCTGGCATTTACCATACTGTAGAACACTTTTTCACGCACATCCATATTCTCTTCTGTTCCCACTGTAATGGCGTATACGCCTTCCTCCGGGCTTTTCTTTACCGTAACCTCTTTTACCCCTTCTACGGCCTCCAGAGCGGCTCTGATAGTGTCTTTCTGACCTTTTACAAGCAGATTCAGGTTGTTTGAGCCTGCTGCCAGTTTTCCCAGATTCTCAGGGGTATCGCTGGCTACCAGTTTTCCATGGGAAATGATCAGCACGTAGTCGCAAACGGCGCTGACTTCGGACAAAATATGGGAGCTAAGGATAACGGTGTGTTTCTGTTTCAGGCCTTTGATCAGATCGCGGATTTCGTTGATCTGTTTTGGGTCAAGACCGACAGTCGGCTCATCCAGAATAATAACCTCCGGGTAACCAAGCACAGCCTGCGCAATACCAACCCTCTGTCTGTAACCTTTAGAAAGGTTCTTGATCAGACGATTTTTCATGTCAGTAATCTTTACCATGTCCATGATTTCTTCGATCATAGTGGCTTTTTTATCTTTAGGAATTTTCTTCAGATCTGCTACGAATTTCAGATATTCCAGAACGGTCATATCAAAATAAAGGGGCGGCATTTCGGGTAGATATCCGATGCATTTTTTTGCCTCCTCAGGTTCTTCCAGAATATCATGACCGTCTATGACTACTGTTCCCTCGGTAGATGCAATATAGCCGGTTATCATATTCATGGTTGTGGATTTTCCGGCGCCGTTGGGGCCCAGGAAACCATAAATCTTGCCTTTCTCTATTTCAAAAGAAAGGTGGTCTACAGCGGTGTGATCGCCGTAGCGTTTTACCAGATTTTTTACTTCAATCAAGTTTCTTACCTCCTTCAAGTTGCAGATGCATGGCTTATCCCATGCATCTATCTATGATTATTTTATGTGCAACCTGTGAGGAAATTTAGATAATTATGTGAGAAATATGTGATTATTTTGTGTTAGAAATGTGTCCCAAAATAAAATACATTCCGCAAAGTGGGGCGTGCAGATTGCGGGAATGATTTTTCAAACACGCTCTAAGGCACGGGGATGTGGAATAGAAAAAATCAAAGACAGTTGCGAGGAAGCTGGAAATCCTATGCCAGAATATACGATTAAGTGTGAGGATATTATGGTTATGTTTAAGAGCTTGGTTAGTAGCTTGGTTAATCACACTAACCAAGCTACTAACCAAACTATTCCCAATGAAGACAATTCCTTTGAAAGTGATTGAGACAGAACCTATGTTATCTCAGAAAAAATCGCCGATATTATCGGAGAGAAATATAGTACGGATTTCTTCCTCTTTCAGGACTAAAGTTATCTTAATATTAACACATATTCTACGCCAGCGGCTCCTTCGCCGGCAAGCCAGCCTTCCTGGGGTACTTCTTGGCGGTCGGTTTCATCTTCTTGATCACCACAAAAGAACGATCCATATCCGTGTCCATAAGTGGAAATTTCACTACATCCTGAACTTTTCCACCAAGGATTTTCACAGCATTTTCTGCCTGCGCAAGCTCTTCATCAATCTTGCCGGATTTATAAGAAATAAAGCTGCCTCCTTCTTTTACGAAGGGGATACAATACTCGGAAAGGGTGCTTAGATTGGCTACTGCGCGGGAGACACAGAAGTCGTATTTTTCTCTGTGTTCCTTCTGTTTCGCATAGTCTTCAGCTCTTCCGTGGATGGCTGTTACGTCTTTTAATCCAAGCATTTCGATTACTTCATTAAGGAAATTCACCCTTTTATTCAAAGAATCCAGAAGGGTAATTTTAAGCTCTGGAAAAGCTATTTTCAGCGGAATTCCAGGGAAACCAGCGCCGGTTCCGATGTCGATCACGGACTTTCCCGTCAGCTTTTTCTGGTCAAAACTGCCAACTTTTACGATAGATAAACTGTCAAGAAAATGCTTTAAAATTACCTCTTTGTACTCGGTAATTGCAGTTAAATTCATTACCTTATTTTTCTCTACAAGGTACTCATAATAAGTGATAAACTGCTTCTTCTGCTCCTGGGGCAGAGCAATTCCAAGCTCTTCAAGTCCTTTCTCAAAGAGGGTTAAATCATATTCCATAAACTTCTCCTTATACCTCAAACTACTTATTTTTTTACTTTCCAGTTGCTAATACACAGCGTTTTTGCAAGTAATATTCTTTAGCAGGTCATTTCAGGTGCGTTTTTAACGAAGGTGAAATCCACTGGTCAGATCGACTTAGACGAGAGGTCTCTCCCAAGCGTCTTAGTCGTAGTTACCAGTTATTTCACCGTAGAGCGTGTTTGAAAAATCATTTCCGCAATCTGCACGCCCCACTTTGCGGGAGATTTTGCCCGAATTCGGTTGCCGTAGCCCGCTACGGCGCCCTTATCCGAACAAAATCTCCCACAAATTGTGACACACATCTTGCAGAAAGCCTTTTTCAAACACGCTCTAGTGCCCAACCGACCTGCGTGGAATATTACTTGCAGAAACGCGTCCGTTTAGTGACGCTCCTTCCCATACTGCTCCATATAAACCAGCAGCACCGAAATATCCGCCGGTGAAACACCGGAAATTCGGGATGCCTGTCCAATGGAAACAGGTCTGTAAAGTTCCAGTTTCTGCCGTGCCTCAATACGCAGGCTCTTTACTTTCTCATAGTCCAGATCCTCTGGAATTTTCTTGGCTTCCAGCTTCTTAAATTGCTCTACCTGCTTCATCTGGCGGCGGATATAGCCGTCGTATTTAATATTAATGTTTACCTGCTCCTGCACATCCCAGGCAAGTTCAGGGCGGTTCTTATCAATAGGAGCCACCTCTGCATAGGAAAGCTCCGGTCTGCGGATCAGCTCTGCAAGACTGATTCCTGACTTAAGTGGTGTGCTTCCTTTGCTTTCCAGAAGGCTCTGAACTGCCTCTGTCATACCCACATTTGTATTCTCCACACGCTGGATTTCTTCCGCTATCAAGCGTTCTTTTTCCACTACTTTTGCATAGGTTTCGTCATCTACAAGACCTACCTCCCAGCCCTTTTTACGAAGTCTCAGATCCGCATTATCCTGACGGAGAAGTAGACGGTACTCGGCACGGCTGGTCATCATACGGTATGGCTCATGGTTCTCTTTTGTAACCAGATCATCAATGAGAACACCGATATAAGCCTCAGAACGATCCAGGATCAGCTGCTCTTTTCCCAGCACTTCCATGGCTGCATTGATACCAGCGATCAGTCCCTGGGCTGCTGCCTCCTCGTAACCTGAACTTCCATTAAACTGTCCGCCACTGAAAAGACCTTTAATTTTCTTAAACTCCAGCGTTGGATAAAGCTGTCTTGGGTTAATACAATCGTACTCAATAGCATAAGCATTCTTCACAATTTTTGCATGCTCAAGGCCTGGTACGCTGTGGTACATTTCCTCCTGCACATCTTCCGGCAAAGAGCTGGACATACCGCCAATGTACATCTCATTTGTGTACATTCCCTCTGGCTCAATAAACACCTGATGTCTTTTTTTATCTGCAAAACGAACTACTTTATCCTCAATAGAAGGGCAATAACGCGGACCAGTTCCTTCGATCATACCAGAGTACAGTGGGGAACGATCCAGGTTTGCACGGATGATATCATGGGTAGCCTCATTGGTATAAGTCAGCCAGCAGGATTTCTGCTCGATCTGCACATCCTCCGGATCTGTGGAAAAAGAAAATGGCACTACTCTCTCATCCCCAAACTGCTCTTCCATCTTGCTGTAGTCGATGGTATTTCCTGCAATTCGGGCAGGTGTTCCAGTCTTGAAACGGAACATTTCAATTCCCAATTCTTTCAGAGAATCAGTCAGATAATTGGCTGCCTGCAGTCCATTTGGACCTGTATAATTGCTTACATCACCGTAAATACAGCGTGCTTTCAGATAAGTTCCAGTACACAAAACTACCGCCTTACAATGGTAGACAGCGCCGGAATACGTCTTCACACCTGTGATCTTGCCATCCTCTACCAGAAGCTTGGTAACCTCTCCCTGGCGGATGGTCAGGTTCTCCTGATTCTCCAACGTCTTTCTCATTTCATTACTGTAAGCCTGCTTATCAGCCTGAGCACGAAGGGAATGCACTGCCGGACCCTTGGAACAGTTCAGCATCTTAGACTGAATAAAAGTCTTGTCAATATTTTTTCCCATCTCTCCACCAAGAGCATCCAACTCACGGACCAGATGTCCCTTTGAACTACCGCCTACATTTGGGTTACAAGGCATCAGCGCAATACTCTCTGCGCTTACCGTAAACATGATCGTACTCAATCCCAGTCTCGCCCCAGCCAACGCTGCCTCACAGCCAGCATGTCCGGCACCGACCACTACTATGTCATAATTCTCCTCTAAATGTTTCATTTTTATCTCCTCTATAACACACTCATTCATATATTATCGCGTCCCTCTACCACTACTTACCCATACAAAACTTACTAAATATCTCATTCACCAGATCTTCCCCAACTTCTTCCCCGGTAATTTTCCCCAAGCTTCCATAAGCAGCCATCAGATCAATGGAAAAGAAGTCTTCCGGCATGCCATCCTCAATACTCTGTTTTACCATTGCAAGGCTGTCTGCTGCCTCTTCCAATGCCTCTTTGTGACGGGCATTTGTAATATAAACCTCATCGTTAAAGGAGATTTTCCCGCTGAAAAACATACTCTTAATGGTATCCGCCAGCTGGGCAATTCCAGTCTCCTCTTTCGCAGAAATCGGAATGAGAGGATGGTTGATTTTCTCCTTTAATGCCTCCATACTCACAGCCGAAGCAAGATCTGTTTTATTGTACAGTACAATTGCTTTTCTGTCTTTCAGCATTTCAATGATTTCTTCATCATTTTCATCAAGCGGTGTAGAGCTGTCTACTACGTATAACACCAGATCTGCACCCTTTGCAACCTCCCGTGCCCTGGAAACACCGATTTTCTCCACCACATCCTCTGTCTCGCGAATGCCTGCCGTATCCACAATTTTCAGCGTAATTCCATGAAGGGTAATATACTCCTCCAGAATATCTCTTGTAGTACCCTCAATATCCGTTACAATGGCCTTATTTTCCCCTACAAGAAGGTTTAACAGGGAGGACTTACCTGCATTTGGCTTACCCACGATAACCGTCTCAATTCCTTCCCGGATGATCTTGCCATCTGTGGAAGTTTTCAACAACTCTTCAATGGATTTCTGCTCTTTTTCCACAATTCCATGTAATTTCTGTGGATATCCCTCCAGACTGATGTGCTCCGGATCATCCAGAGCAGACTCGATAAAAGCAATCTCGTAGATCAGGTCGCTTCGAATCTCCTTGATGGTCTTCTGTACAGAGCCTTTCAGCTGACTCATGGAGCTTTTCAACGCATATTCATTCTTCGCCTGGATCACATCCATAACTGCCTCTGCCTGGGAAAGATCCAGCCTGCCATTTAAGAAGGCTCTCTTGGTAAACTCTCCGGGACCAGCAATCTTGGCGCCGTTTTTCAAAACCGTTTCCAGAACCCGGTTCATGGCATAGACACCGCCGTGACAGTCAATCTCCACGGTATCTTCTCCTGTGAACGTTTTGGGGGCGCGCATAACCATGACCAGAACTTCATCCACCGCTTCTTCTCCATCATAAATATAACCATAATGAATGGTGTGGGTGGGCACTTCTTTAATTTTCTTTTTCCCGCCCTTGGAACGGTAAATGCGGGATATAACGTCCATGGCTTCCGGGCCGCTGATTCGGATGATTCCGATTCCCGAAGCACTCACAGCAGTAGATATCGCTGCAATCGTTGTATTCATGTGATTTCCTCCATGTGAATTACAATCCAAATTATAAACTTAACACATCTTATGATACCAGTGTCAAAAGGTCAAAAATCCGTTCGTGCTTGCACGATAAGGCGTTTGAACCTGGGACACGCCAAATATGAGAAAGCAGCGATTTACGTAGTAAATCAGCGGATTTCGAATATTTGGAGGATTGTGGGAACAGCGTAGCTGGATCGCAATCCTGGGTATCAAATGAGTGGCAAAAGACTTTTTGACACTCCTATCATCTTATTTTATTATACAAAAAAAGTTACCCCAGGGAAAGATATTAAAACAAAAGCATAACGCTTCAGTTCTTCCATCTTTCACCTGGAATAACCTCTTATTCATTCTGCAAATCTTTTATAACACATTCAGATGTTTTATGCAAGATTTACCATCTTTTTAATTTTACAACCACATGACGATACGGCTCTTCGCCCTCGCTGACAGTCTCTACATACTTATTGCCCTGAAGTGCTGAGTGAATGATTCTTCTCTCATATGGGTTCATCGGCTCAAGTACAACTGGCTTTCTGGTTTTCTTAACCTTGTAGGCAATTCCTCTTGCAAGATTCTCCAGAGTCTCTTTACGACGTCTGCGGTAATCTTCTGTATCGAGCTTTACTCTGATATAGTTTGCTTTGCCCTTATTTACAACAAGGCTTGTAAGATACTGAAGGGAGTCAAGGGTCTGTCCTCTCTTACCGATGAGAATTCCCATATCCTCTCCTTCAAAAGCAACTTCCAGACAACCGTCATTTGTGTTGTATTTGGAAGTGATCTCCACTTCACCAAGATTCATAGATGCAAATACGTCGCGAAGGAAAACAATTGCTCTCTCTTCCACTTCTTTGATCTCTGCCGGATCTGTGATGATCTCAACAGGTTTGGACTGTTTCGGCTTCTCTTCTCTTGGCTCTTTCGGCATTTTTTCTTTTGCCGGTTTTTCTTTTACAGGACGCTCCTTAAAAGGTTTCTCCTTCGGCTGGCGCGGCTGTTTTTCTTTTGGCTCTTTAAAAGGCTTTGGCTCTTTCGCCTCTTTTACAGGTGCTTTTTCTTTCACCGGTTCACTCTTTGGTGCCGGTTTCTCAGCTTTTACAAAAGGTTTGGCAGGCTTTCTATTCTGCTCTTCCTTAATCGCATCCACTTTAACAGTATCAACGATTTCCTGTATCTCATCCTCTTCAGAAACTGTATTGATCTTGCGTGCTTTAATGATTGCCGGTTTGCTTCCGATGCCAAAAAATCCGGAACTACCTTCAGAAACCACTTCAATTTCCAGCTGATCACTGGAAACACCTAATTCGATGCACGCCTTGGTGATTGCTTCATTTTTCGTTTTTGCTGAAAACTGGATAAACTCCTCCATCTATGAAACCCTCCGTTCCCGACAACAATTACTTCTTCTTGTTTCTCTCGTCAAAATCCCTGACCATATTTGCTTTTGCTGTAATACTTCCAGGTTTTGCATTTCTTGCATTCTGGTAGGATTCCTCTACTTTTCTGGCTCTCTCTTCTGCGTTTGTGTTACTGGAACCTTTATCAATCTTGGTATTGATATTCTTAGTAGACTGGTTTGCCTGATTAGTGATCTTCTGCGGCGGAAGTCCTTCTTTCGTACGCTGTTTCTCCATCTTCTTCATGTTCTCGTTTACCAGATCATTGATATCCATCTTATCAAGATGACGATTGATAAACCACTGCTGAACACTTCTTACAACCGCACTTGCAATCCAGTAAATACCAAGACCTACCGGGAATGTGAAACAGAATACTGCTGACATAAGCGGCATAACCGTATTCATAGTCTTCATGGAAGCCTGCATCGTATCAACAGCTCCTTCAGCAGATGAAGTAGCCTGTGGCATAAGCTTATAGTTCAGTACCTGAGTCGCCCATGCAAGAATAGGAATCAGAAGTGCAGCGATTGCCAGTGCAATAGATGCTCCCTCAAAAGCAGCCTTAATGTAGTTCAGAGGCTGATCTGCAATGTTTAATCCACAGAAATTCTGCATTTTGGAAATTTCTGCAGACGTGGTGTTAATGGTATCTGCAAATCCCTTAAACTGATCCATTGATGCAAGATCTTTCCACTGAGATGGAGATAATGCATAAAGGAAATCGATGACAGAATTACTGGTCGCTTTTCCGTTATCCAGCGCCAGCTGTACACGAGTCATCTTATTGTCTGTGATAAAGCTCTGGATCAGGTCTGTGTAGCCACTTACGCTTGTGATCTGATCAACAAGGCCTGTGAAAACATTCTTTACACTGCCAACATAACCAGGAATTTTGTAAATAACCTGCCATAATGCCATCAGGACAGGAAACTGGATCAACAGCTGCACACAGCTGCCGGTAGGTGAAACACCGTATTTCTGATATACAAGCTGAGTTTCTTCCTGCATTTTCTGCACGGACGCCTGGTCTTTTTTATCTTTGTATTTCTTCTGTATCTTCTGAAGCTCAGGCTGCATAACAGAGCTTAACTTAGAAAACTTCTGCTGTTTAACCTGCAATGGTGTCATCAGTGCATAAATAATAATACTGAAGATAATGATACAAAGACCCAGGTTCTGAATACCCACCAGATCAAGAACTCTGTAAATCCCGTCCATGATCCAGCCCATAATAGAAGCAACCTGTCCAATAATCGGGACACTGCTCTTCGTTAATAAAATCATATCCAAGTTTGTTTCCTCCTAGGCTTTTTCGGTGTAACTATTCAATTGTCAAAGTTTTAGTTTTTGTGCTGAAAATCAGTTTAAAGTGTCATTTATTGTACACCATCTGTTTCAGTACAGTTTATGGCACAGGATCGTATCCTCCATGTGAAAAAGGATTGCAGCGCAAAATTCTCCACACTGCAAGAAGCCCGCCCTTTAACGCACCATATTTTTGAATTGCTTCTAAACCATATTGAGAACATGTGGGAATATAAGGACATTTTGTTCTCTTCATCGGCGATATATATTTCTGATAGAGACGAATCATATGAATCATGATATTCCTTGGACTAAATCTGCTCATGATAATTTCTCCTGCAAATCTGTTTCAATATTGCCGCTCCTTTACCGAACCAACAATACTGCCCAAATACCGTTTAATCTTCCACATGAAGCTCAGCCTCACGGCGGATCTTCATTCTGCCTGCAAGATGCATAAGCGCACTCTCAATCTCCTGATAGGACTTGTCCTTTGCATTTGGTCTTGCGACCACTACAATGTCCAGTCCCTGACGGAAGGATCTCTCATTCAGGCGGTAGCTCTCTCGTATCAGTCTGGTGACTCTGTGGCGTACCACACTATTCCCTACTTTTTTACTTACTGATATTCCCAGACGATTCTCCATGTGCCTGTCATGGTTCTCAAGCACATACATCACCAGATACCGATTTGCCTGTGATGTTCCTTTTCGGTATACCCTTTGGAATTCGTTATTTTTCTTTAAGGAGTCTGAGTATTCCATCTGATTCTCCTTTATATGATATTGAAATAATTATTTCTGTATAGAAGAAAAGACCACAGTAACTGCGGTCTTAACGGTCTTAAGCAGATAACTGCTTTCTTCCTTTTAATCTTCTGGCAGCTAATACTTTACGTCCGCCTTTTGTGCTCATACGAGCTCTGAAGCCATGGACTTTCGCTCTAGATCTTTTTTTCGGCTGAAATGTCATTTTCATAGGTAAAGCACCTCCTTTATCTATATGGAATTTAAAATTATTAACCTAATCAGAACATCATTTCAATTATATTCATAAATGGCATTCTCGTCAAGTAAAAATTCTTGCTTTCCTGGAATTTTTTATATCCACAAAGTTTTCCACACTGTGCATAACCTGTCATTTTGAAAAGGTTTACGTAACATTATCCACATTTTGTGGATAACTTGTGGATAACCTGGGGATTATCAGCAAAAATATCCACTTTTGACTGTTGATTTTAACGCATATGTCACAAAAAACAGTATATTTCGAGGGGATTCGACAGTGGATAGAGTTATACACATAATTTTTCATTATTGAAACCCGCAAAACCATGTTATGGTAACCAGAATAGTTATCAACCTTTTTATCCACATTTATCCACACACAAAATGTTGATAACTTTCCAGTTTATTCACAAGATATCCCCCATTTTTTTCCTGGAATTTTTTTATTATCCACTGCAATTTTTTCAAATTGTGGATGTTTTGTGGACAATTCTGCACTTTTCCCCAGTTGTTTTTCCTATTTTCACGTCCAGTACAACATTTTCCCACCCACATCCCCATCCTTTTACGACAATCCACAGCAGTTCTGATTTTTTCTCAGGATGTGCATACTTTTCCACATAAATTTCCTATATAAATAAGATTTTGTCGTTGCGAAAAGACAGGATTTATTATAATATATATAAGGATATTTATGTCCGTTTATCAAAATACCAGTAAAATTCCGGTATATTTAGCCTGCCACACCCTAATTTCCTGTTTCCAGCTGGTATTTTGATAAACGGACATGTCGCCGACGGACGGCATCATTTAATATAAGAAACAATCAGATGTGTACGGGAGGAAAAAATGAGCACAGTAATAGAAAAATGGGATGAAATCCTGGGAATTGTGAAAAAGGAGCACGATCTTTCCGATGTTCGATTCGACACATGGCTGAAACCCCTGAAGGTTTATGATGTCAGTGGAAATGTAGTTACCATCGTCGCTTCCGACCAGGTGCGATTAAGCTACATTAATAAGAATTACAAACTGCCTCTGCAGGTTACCATAAGCGAAGTTACCGGAATGACCGACTGCGAAGTGAAATTTATCCTTCCAGAAGACGTCCCGGCGAAGAAATCCATTTCCGACGCTGCACCTGATCAGGACAACCGTTTTAAGGCCAGATGTGAAGAAGCAAATCTGAACCCCAAATATACATTCAATACTTTTATCGTGGGCAGCAACAACAAACTGGCTCAGGCTGCAGCCCTGGCAGTAGCGGAATCTCCGGGAAATACGTACAATCCGCTGTTTATCTATGGTGGTGCAGGACTTGGCAAGACCCATCTTATGCATTCCATCGCCCACTTTATTATTGAAAATGATGATAACAGTAAGGTTCTCTATGTTACAAGTGAAGAATTTACCAATGAGCTGATCGAGACCATCCGTAATGGAAATAACACCGCCATGAGTAAATTCCGCGAGAAATACCGTAACATTGATGTCCTTCTCATTGATGATATTCAGTTTATTATAGGAAAGGAATCCACGCAGGAGGAATTTTTCCACACCTTCAACAGCCTTTACAGTGCAAACAAACAGATTATCATATCTTCCGATAAACCGCCGAAGGATATGGAAATTCTGGATGAGCGTTTCCGTTCCAGATTCGAATGGGGACTGATCGTGGATATTACTCTGCCGGATTACGAGACCAGGATGGCCATTCTTCATAAAAAAGAAGACATGGACGGCTACAATGTAAGCGAAGATGTTATCAAATATATTGCAAATAATATCAAATCCAACATCCGTGAGCTGGAAGGTGCCTTCAATAAGGTAGTTGCTTATGCAAAACTGGAGAAAAAAGAGGTTACCCTTGAACTTGCCGAGCAGGCTCTGAAGGATATCGTCGCACCGAATGAAAATAAACAGATTACTGCAGACTACATTATTTCTATGGTAGCAGAGCATTTTAATGTAAGTACTGCCGATCTTTGTGGAAATAAAAGAAGTTCCAAGATCGTGATGCCAAGACAGGTGGCAATGTATCTTTGCCGTGAAATTCTGGCGATCCCGCTGAAAAATGTAGGACAGTATCTTGGAAATCGCGACCACACTACCGTTATGCACGGCGTAGAAAAGATTGAAAAGGAGCTCCAGACCAACGAACAGCTCCAGAACACCATCGATACATTAAAGAAAAAAATTAATCCACAAACTTAACACATTTTTTCCACATTTCATGTGTATAAGATGTTGACATTATGTGTATTAATGTGAATAACTTTTGGCAACAAAATCTCTTATGTGGTTTTACACAGGTTATTCACACTCTAAACCAATGCTTTTACACGAAGTTATCCATACCCGAAACCCTTTTATTCACTGGGCGGAAGTGAGTTTTTCACATATTCACACCCCCTACGGCGGATACGGCGGATATCTTCTTAAATATATTTAATGAAAAACCCATTTTCTCCAGAAAGGAAGTTATACACATTATGAAAATCATTTGCTCCAAAAGTAACTTGTTGAAGAGCGTCAGCATTTCCTTAAAAGCTGTACCATCCAAAACAACTATGCCAATTCTGGAATGTATTCTGATTGATGCAACAACAAATCAGATCAAATTTACTACTAATGACATGGAACTTGGAATCGAAACCATTGTCGAAGGTACTATAGAAGAAAAAGGAATGGTTGCCCTGAATGCGAAAATCTTTTACGAGATCATCAGAAGACTTCCAGACAACGATGTTACCATTAAAACTGATGAAAAATTCGCTGCAACTATCACCTGTGAGAAAGCAAAATTTAATATTCCTGGAAAATCAGGAGAAGATTTCGCATATCTTCCTATGATTGAAAGAGATGAACCATTAACTATCTCTCAATATACATTAAAGAATATGATTTATCAGACAATATTCTCAATTGCAGTCAACGATAACAACAAATTAATGACTGGTGAGCTGTTTGAAATTAAGGATAATTGTCTGAAAATTGTCTCTCTGGATGGACACCGTATTGCGATCCGCAAAATGCCTCTGAAGAAAGACTATTCAGACCGCAAGGTTGTAGTTCCAGGCAAGACTCTGAATGAGATCAGTAAGATCTTATCCGGAGAAATGGATGATGTAGTCAGCATTTTCTTCACAAACAATCATATTTTATTTGAATTTGACCAGACTATGGTAGTTTCACGTCTGATCGAGGGGGAATATTTCCGTATTGACCAGATGCTTTCCAGCGATTATGAGACCAAACTTTCCATTAACAAAAAAGAATTCCTGGATTGTATCGACCGTGCCACACTCCTTGTAAGAGAAGGAGATAAGAAACCGATCATTATCCACATTACAGATGGCAGCATGGAGCTGAAGATTGATTCTGCAATGGGTTCCATGAACGAGGATATTGATATTGAGAAAGAGGGGAAAGATATTCTGATCGGATTTAATCCCAAGTTCCTGATCGATGCACTGAAGGTTATTGATGATGAGACCATCGACATTTACCTGGTAAACCCGAAAGCACCTTGCTTTATCAGAGATGAGGAAGAAACTTACACGTATCTGATTCTTCCGGTTAACATAAATCAGAACCAGGCAAGATAATGACACTTGCCACAGAGAGAAACGTAACAGACAATTGGAAGAGTATGGAAGTGAACACGGACTGCCAATAATGGCTGGAGACAGTCTGGAAAACGAATTGCAGTCGTGATGCCAGAAGAGTGGAGGCAGAAAATTGGAAATCAGAATCAGAGATGAATTTATCAAACTTGGCCAGGCACTGAAACTTGCTGAACTTGTATCAGACGGTGTTGAGGCAAAATATGTGATCAACGACGGACTTGTAAAAGTAAATGGCGAAGTAGATACCAGAAGAGGCCGCAAGGTTTATGGCGGTGACGTTATTTCCTATAATGGCCAGGATGTGAAGGTTCTGTCCGGAAACGAGTAAAATGGCTTATATTGAATCCATAAAATTAAGCAATTTCAGAAATTACGAATCGCTGGAACTTTCTTTTGACAAAGGAACCAATATTTTTTATGGGGATAATGCACAGGGAAAAACCAATATCCTGGAGTCTGTGTATCTGTGCGGAACCAGCAAATCCCATAAAGGAAGCAAAGACCGGGAGATTATCCGCTTTGAACAGGATGAAGCCCATATCCGCATGATGGTGGGAAAAGATTCCATGTCTTATAAGATTGACATGCACCTTCGGAAAAATAAGGCCAAGGGCGTGGCAATCAACGGGCTTCCCATAAAGAAGGCGAGAGAGCTTCTCGGTGTGGTGAATCTGGTTTTCTTTTCCCCGGAGGATCTGAATATTATCAAAAACGGTCCGGGAGAGCGACGAAGATTCATGGACGCGGAGCTTTGTCAGCTGGATAAACTATACCTCACAGATCTTGCCGGATACAATCATGTTCTGAACCAGAGAAATAAGCTGCTGAAGGATATGTATAAGCAGCCGGATCTTGGGGCGACTCTGGATGTATGGGATATGCAGCTGGTAAATTATGGCCGTAAGATCATTGGCAAAAGAAGAGAATTTGTGGAGTCCCTTAATGAGATCATTAAGGAAATTCACAGAAATCTTACCGGCGGTATTGAAAATATAGAAGTGATATATGAACCAAGCGTGGAGAGTGAGGCTTTGGAAGAGAGCCTTTTCCGCAACAGAGACCGGGATCTTCGGATGAAAATGACTTCGTCCGGACCTCACAGGGATGACCTAATGGTGGCTGTAAACGGAATTGACATCCGCAAATATGGTTCGCAGGGGCAGCAGAGAACAGCAGCTCTTTCCCTGAAACTTTCGGAGATTTATCTGGTGGAGAAGATCATTCATGATAAACCGGTTCTGCTTCTGGACGATGTCCTTTCGGAGCTGGACAGCAGCCGTCAGAATTATCTTCTTGAGAGTATTCATGATATTCAGACCATGATCACCTGTACTGGTCTGGATGATTTTGTCAGTCATCAGTTTACGATCAATAAAGTGTTTCACGTTGTGGCAGGGCATGTGTATCAGCCGATAGGGGGTCCTGCAGATAAATAAGCTTGCGAAGTAGTATGCGATATGCTAAACTGGCATTAACTATGGAAAGTTGGTGAAAAATTTGGACAAAGAGGAATTTCGGGTTAAACTTGAAGAGATTAACCATTTAGTAGAACAGAAAGACTATAAGGGAGCCATGAATGTTGTAGACAGCATTGACTGGCGCCGTGTGAAAAATGTTCGTACCCTTTGTGTGGTTGGTGAAATCTATGCTGCCAATAAACGCTATGAGGACAGCAAGGAAATTTTCCTGCTGGCTTATCACAGAGCCTCCATTGGTAAGAACATTCTTTATCGTCTTGTAGAAGTTTCCCTGAAGCTGGGACAGGTTTCCGAGGCAGTGGAATTTTATCAGGAGTACAGGGAAGTTGCGCCAAATGATAATACGCAGTACATCCTGAAATACAAGATCCTGAAAGAAAAAAAGGCTCCTCTTGCAGAGCAGATCAAGGTTCTGGAGGATTATAAGGAGAAAGAATTTACCGAAAAATGGTCTTACGAGCTTGCCAAACTGTACTATCAGGATGGTGACAAAGAGAAATGTCTGGAGCTTTGCAACGAGATCATTCTCTGGTTCAACGAGGGTAACTACGTGATGAAGGCTATGGACCTGAAACAGCGTATGGGTGCTCTTACCGGCGAGGAGAAAGAGCGGTATGAACAGCAGTTTGTACCGAAGCTTCTGAAACCTGAGGAAGCAGATACCATCAAGGAAGAAGAGAAAGCACCGAAAGCTGAGAACCAGGGAAGCGAATCTATTGAAAGTATTCAGATCAAGAGCGAGGATCTGGATGGCGTAGAGAGTCTTCAGGATAAAATTTCCAAAGGACTTCGTGACATCTTTGGAAGCCGTAAGATGGATGAAATGGAAGACAGCATTGTTTCCACTGAGCAGACGAAAGAGGTTCAGGAAGAAATGCTTCGTGATCCGGCTTCTGAGAAAGAATATGAAAGTGTACCGGAGCTGGAGCCTGAAACTGGCAAGGTGAAAGTGGAGAATACCAAGGAGACTGTTGCTGAAGAATCTGTGAATACAGCAGATGAGACTGCAGAGAAATCAGCGGAAGCAGTTTCAGAAGAAAATACAGAAGGTTTAGAGAATGCAGATCGTTCAGAGTCTGCAGAAGAGAAGAACGCATTTTCCACAGAAACAGAAACACCTGTTGAGAACCTGAAAATGCCTACACTGAATATTCCGGATTCTATGAAGAATATGGTACCGGAAGAGATTGAGGTTCCCAAGGCACCTGTACAGAATAACCTTTTCAGTGATGAGGCTGATGCTGCGGAGAAAATGAAAGACGAGAAACCTGCATTTGATTTTTCAAATTTCAATCTGGAGGATACGATTCTTGCTGCTGCTTCTGCACAGGGAATTGAGATTCCAGATGAGAAGGTAGATGAAGAGAAAGTTCAGGAAGAAAATAAAGAAATTGTAGAAGTCGCCAAAGAAATATCTACACAACCTCAGAAAGCTGTAAAAGAAGAAAAAGTAGAGAAGATTCCGGAAGAAGAGGAAGTTATCACTGAGGACGAGGAAGAAATCGAGCCAGAACCAGAACAGAAAAAGCCGGTTGTAGAACTTGAGGAAGAGGAATTCCTTTCCGAAGAGGATCTTCAGGCTGCTGAGGATGAGTTTATGAATGGTCCGGCAGGACATAAGGAGAAAGAAGAGCCTTCTGATGATTCCATGTCTGAGGATGAATTTATTGCCAAGCTTCTCAGAGAGAGCATTGGAGAAGAAGAGGATGAGGATATGCCTCCAGCTGCTGATGATGTGGTTGAAACTGAAGATGCAGAGGAAGAACCGGAAGATTCTGAGGACGAAAACTTTGATTTTGACGAGGATGAAGAGGAAGAAGAGTCTTCTGAATCTCTTTCCGAGGAAGAAGAACTGGAACAGTTTATTGATTCTATTCAGCCAAAGGATAAGAGAAATCCATCTGACATTGTGCCAAGAGAGAAATCACTTACCGATGATGAGAAGAAGCTGTTTACATATTTTGTAAAGGTTCCGGGAATGCGGGAACAGCTGATCAGTGCACTTTGCGATGTGCAGATGGCAGCGGCTGATAAGACCTCCAAGACTGGAAACGTGATCGTCATGGGTGGGAAAGAAACTGGTAAGACAAGACTGATCGCAAGTCTGATTCCGGCAATCTGTAAAGAGCTGAATCTGCCGGCTTCCAAGGTGGCTTATGTGTTTGCCGACCAGCTGAATGAGATGGATATTACGAAAGTGATTGGTAAACTTAGCGGTGGTTTCCTTGTCATTGAGAATGCTAATCAACTGACACAGGAAACAGTGGATATTCTGGATAAGGCTATGGAGTTCCGCACAGACGGACTTACTGTGATTATTGAGGATGAGAAGATCGGAATGCGTAAGCTGATTGCAAGATTCCCGAAATTTGCCAAGAAGTTTACATCCATGATCAACATTCCGGTATTTACCAATGATGAACTTGTAAACTTTGCAAGAGTTTACACCAAGGAAAATGGTTACAAGATCGACCAGATGGGAATGCTTGCATTGTATAATCTGATCGGTGTGAACCAGAAAGAAGACCAGCCTATGAACATTGGCGCAGTTAAGGAAATGCTTGACGCAGCAATGGCGAAATCCCAGGGCGGACTTCTGAAGTTTAATAAGAAAAAGAGAGTAGACCGTGATGGATTTACGGTTCTTTATGAGAAAGATTTTGCAAAATAAGTAATAGGGGAATTGCAGACAGCTGCCCAGATTGTGTGATTTGCAGATAATGATTAAATAATTTAAAAGAAAGAGGAAATTAATATGACCAGACCTTATTTAGGAAATCCGAAATATACCATTGAAGTTCTTCAAAAGTATAATTTTGCTTTCCAGAAAAGGTTTGGTCAGAATTTTCTTATCGATACCCATGTTCTGGAAAAAATAATCGAGGCTTCCAAGATCACCAAGGATGATTTTGTTCTGGAAATCGGACCGGGTATTGGAACCATGACCCAGTATCTGGCTGAGGCAGCCAGAGAAGTGGTGGCTGTAGAGATTGATAAGACATTGATCCCGATTCTGGAAAATGATACTTTGAAAGACTGGGATAATGTGACTGTGATCAACGAGGATATCCTGAAAGTTGATATTGCGGCGCTGGCACAGGAGAAAAATGGGGGCAAGCCTATCAAGGTGGTTGCCAATCTGCCTTATTATATTACCACGCCAATCATCATGGGACTTTTTGAAAACCATGTTCCCATTTCTTCCATCACCATTATGGTACAGAAGGAAGTGGCAGACAGAATGCAGGTTGGTCCTGGAACAAAGGATTACGGTGCTTTGTCTCTGGCTGTTCAGTATTATGCCAGACCGCAGATCATTGCGAATGTTCCGCCAAACTGTTTTATGCCAAGACCGAAGGTGGGAAGTGCTGTTATCCAGCTTGTGAGATATGAAGAGCCGCCAGTGCAGGTGGACAATGAGAAGCTGATGTTCAGGTTGATCCGGGCATCTTTTAATCAGAGAAGAAAAACATTGGTAAATGGACTGAAGAACTCCCAGGAGCTTGATTTTTCAAAAGAGGAAATTGAGAAAGCTATGGCAGAGACCGGAATTCCGGTAAATGTGAGAGGCGAAGCGCTTACTTTAGCAGAATTTGCTGATCTTGCGAACGTATTTAATAAATTGAGATAGAAGGAACTGATTTACTGCATAAATTTCATACAAATAAAAATCACCCGGTGGCTAGACGGGTGATTTTTATTTTGTCTCAAATATATTTTTTAAAAGGAAGGAGAGTCAATCACTTTTGGGTGACTGACATATGAAAAAGAAATTTTATAAAAATAATGTTGGCTGTTATTATTTTTATGATGTTAGTATATCGGGAAAGTTTGAAAGAATCGTGTTTATCTTATGAAAAATTAGTGAACGAATTTGAAAAGATTTGTAACTTCCTGGAAAAATGGGCTGTTTTTGGAGATTAGTTATAAAAAGATTATAAAGTTTTTAGATACATTTTACAAATAAAAGGAAAAGGTGTAGTATAATGGGCTGGAATCTGGAGGAAGATTTATTTCCGGTATTGATTAAATTTCAGAAGAAAATTACTTGATATGAGGAAATCAGATCATAAATATGACCAGATTCCAGCAGTTTGTGAACAGAATATTAACTATTGCTGGTCAGACCATGAACAGCAGCTATTTAATTGTTACTGGAGAGATTTGAACAGATGACATTTAATCGTTACTGGGCAAGTCTTGAACAGCAACATTCAATCAGGAGGTAATTATCATGATAAAAATGAAAAAATCAGCAGCACTTATCCTTGCAGGAGTTCTTGCATGTTCCATGCCGATGCCGGTTATGGCATCCAGTGATACAGAAGTAGTAGAAAGTCTTCTGGACAGTGGAATTGATTTTCTTGCTTCTGACCCTGGAAAAGCAGTAGACATTATTATGTATGCCAAGGATCTTGTAGACCAGCAGAACATCACAGATGACCAGGTACGAAGTGCTGTAACTCAGGCAGCAGACCATTTTGGGGTATCTCTTTCTGATTCAGAGGTAGATTCCCTTGTTTCTGTAGTACGCAAGGTTCTGGATGCAAAAATTGACGAAGATGCTCTTAGAAGCGATGTAAATTCTGTATACAGTAAGCTGCAGGATATGGGTGTTACAAAGGATGATGCCAAAGGTCTTGTGTCGAAGTTAATCGAATTTGTAAAAGGATTATTCGAATGAGAAACGTAAAATGTGCAAAATGTATAACTTTACCAAATTAAAGTAAAGATGCAAATGTGGTAAATTTATAAAAAAAGAGGAAAATGAAAGAAGAAATTGTGCAAATAAAACAAATGTTCATTATTCGTTAACAATTTGCATGTATTTTGTTCATAAGTATCTGATACTATATAATCAGTTCGAAAGAACATACACAGAAGACGTTGTAATGACACCATTACACATAAAATTTTTTCATAATAATCGCCCCGGCAGCTACTGCCGGGGCACTCCTCGTTTTAGAGCGTATTTGAAAAAGTATTCCTGCAATCTGCACGCTCTGGAGCGTGTTTGAAAAAGGTTTTTTGCAAGATGTGCGTCACAATTTTTGGAAAAATTTGTCTGAATATGCCGCTCTTTAAACGCCAGATATTACACTCTGACGCTTAAAGAGCGGTGTTTTTTCGAATGTACATTCCAAAATTTATTTGCAACGAATAAGCGGTGTGCTATAATGAAGCAAAAACAGGGGCAAAGGAGTCTAGGTCATGGCAGAGACAATGAAGGATTACGAAGCAGAACTTGAAGCTTCTTTTAAGAAAATTGAAGAAGGCGACATTCTCACAGGAACAGTTGTGAGTGTAGATGATAAAGAAATTATTGTAGATTTAAAATATTATGCAGAAGGTATTATCCCGGTAGAAGATTACAGCAGAGAGCCGGGCTTTAACGTTAAAGAAGAAGTACACCCTGGAGATGAAGTTTCCGCCACAGTCGTAAGAAAAGACGATGGAAATGGTAACATCCTTTTATCCAAAGTTGAGGCTACTGACGTCCTGGCTTGGGACAAATTAAAAGAGCTGAAAGCCTCCGGAGAGGTTCTTGATGTAGTGGTAAAAGGTGTAGTAAACGGCGGTGCAGTTGCTTATGTAGAAGGTGTGCGCGGCTTTATCCCGGCCTCCAAGCTGGCCTTGAATTACGTAGAAGACACCAACGAATATCTGAACAGACACATCCAGGTTCAGGTAATCGATGTCAATAAAGAGGACAAAAAACTGATTCTTTCTGCGAAAGAAATTTTAAGGGAAAAAGCAGAAGAGGAAAGAAAGAATAAAATTTCCAATATCCAGCCAGGCTTTGTAACAGAAGGAACTGTAGAGAGCCTTCAGCCATACGGCGCATTTGTAGATCTTGGAAACGGCGTATCCGGACTGGTACATATTTCCCAGATTTGCGAAAAGAGAATCCGTAAACCATCAGAAGTTCTTGCAGTTGGAGATAAGGTGAAAGTAAAAGTAACTGCAGTGAAAGATGGAAAACTGAGCCTGAGTATCAAAGAAGCAACTGATATGATGGCAAAAGAAGTGGAAGAAGAGAAAATTGAAATCCCACAGTCCGGAGAAGAGGCAACCACATCTCTGGGAGCTTTATTTGCAAATATTAAACTGAATTAATATAAAGTGCAGATTTGGACGATTAAGACAATCGCCCAAAATGAAAATCTTCTGTAGAGCGTGTTTGAAAAGTAGACCCGAAATAAAAAACTCTGTTTACAGATGAAAAGTGTGCAGAGGTCAGCTGAATTTTGGAAGGAAGAATGTGAATGAAGAATCAGAAAGTATTTGTAATGGGACATAAGAATCCGGATACGGATTCTATTTGTTCGGCAATTGCTTACGCAGATATCAAAAACAGAACCACCCAGACCAAGCGTTATATTCCAAGACGTGCCGGTCAGATCAATGAAGAGACCCAGTATGTACTGAATCGTTTTGGGGTACAGCCACCGGCTTATCTGGGAAATATCGGAACGCAGGTAAAAGATATGGATATCCGTCCAAAACCGGATGCAGACCGTACCATGTCCCTGAAAAATGCCTGGGATATGATGCAGAATAAAGGCATTGTGACCCTTCCCATCTGTAACAGCGAGGATGAGCTGGAGGGAATTGTAACAATCGGCGATATTGCTGATGTTTACATGGATACCAAGGACAGCTATCTTCTTTCAAATGCCAGAACTCAGTATAACAAGATCAGGGATACTCTTGACGGTGAAATTGTAGAAGGAAATGGTCACGGCTATTTTACCAAAGGGAAAATCCTTATTGGAACTGCTGATCCGGAGGTGATGAAGAACTATATCGAAGAAAATGATATGGTTATTCTTGGAAACCGTGAGGAAGATCAGTTAAAGGCAATAGAACTGAATGTAAGCTGCATTATTGTAGGAATGAGTATTCAGGTAAGTGAGAAGGTAATAAAGAAAGCTCAGGAGAGACAGATCATCATTATCTCTTCTCCATATGATACCTACACAATTGCCCGCATGATCAACCAGAGTATTCCGGTAAATTATGTGATGAAAAAAGATAATCTGGTAACTTTTAATACTGAAGATTTCACAGATGATATCCAGGATGTTATGATCAAGCACCGCCATCGTGCATTCCCTGTTATCAATAAGCGGGGAAAATGTGTGGGAACCATTTCCAGACGAAATTTCCTTGACATGCACAAGAAACAGGTAATTTTGGTAGATCATAATGAGAAAGACCAGGCTGTTGATAATATTGAGAAAGCAGAGATTCTGGAGATCATTGATCATCATAAGCTTGGTTCTCTGGAAACTATGAAGCCGATTAATTTCAGAAATGAGCCAGTTGGATGTACTGCGACAATCCTTTACCGGATTTATGACGAGCAGCGACTGGAGATTCCGCCTAAGATTGCAGGACTTCTCTGTGCAGCCATTATTTCCGATACCTTAATGTTCCGTTCCCCAACCTGCACCCAGCAGGACAAGATCGCAGCAAGTGCGCTTGCACTGATCGCGGACATTAAGATTGAAGATTTCGCAAGAGAAATGTTTAAGGCTGGAAGCAATCTGAAAGATAAAGCACCTGAAGAAATTTTCTATCAGGATTACAAGAAATTTATTGCAGAAGGAAATGTGGCTTTTGGTGTTGGACAGATCAGTTCCATGGACGAGGAAGAGCTTCAGGAGATCAAAGTTCGTCTGAAACCATTTATGGTAAGCGAGTGCGGACGCCATGGAATTACCCGTGTTTACTTTATGTTAACCAATATTATGGACGAGTCCTCAGATGTAATTTATTACGGCGAGGGCAGCGAGGAAATGGGAAAAATCGCATTCCAGCAGGAACCGGAGGATAAGTGCTTCCACCTGAAAGGCGTGGTTTCCCGTAAGAAACAGATGATCCCGGCTATGATGGAAGCTGCACAGATCATGGCAAATGACTTTAACTGATAATAAAGATTTTCCCGGCAAAGAGGCTGTTAAAAGATACTGCTCACAAAGTGAAAAGTAACGCAGATGGTTCTTTGCACGGGAAATTTTCACATAAAAGAGGAGCAAAAATATGGCAAAACAGACCTGGAAACCAGGCAATATGCTTTACCCGCTTCCTGCTGTGATGGTCAGCGTTACAGATGGCGAGGGTAATGATAATATAATAACAGTAGCGTGGGCTGGCACCGTGTGTACCAACCCGCCAATGGTAAGCATCTCCGTTCGTCCCACCAGATTTTCTTACGATATGATCTGCAAGACAAAGGAATTTGTTCTGAACCTTACCACAGAAGAGCTTGCATACGCCACCGATTATTGTGGCGTGCGGTCCGGCAGAGAGGTTGATAAATTTCAGGAGCTTCATCTTACCAAAGAAAAGGCGGATCAAGTGAAGGCACCAATGATCGGTGAAGCTCCTGTAAATATTGAATGTAAAGTTAAGAAAATTGAGAAGCTTGGTTCTCATCACATGTTCCTTGCGGAAGTAGTTGCAGTGCATGCGGACGAAGCCTATATGGATAAAAATAATAAATTTCAGCTGAATCAGTCAAAACTGATGGTATATTCCCATGGAGAATATCTGGGACTTGGAAAGAAACTGGGCACCTTTGGATATAGCGTAAAAAAAGGAAAAAAGCATAATCAGAAACTTAAAAATCATCCATTAAAAAACCGAACCCAGTAACAATTTTTTAATATGATTGCAATAATGGCTCTTATGTGTTATTATTTAAAGGAGTATCGAATGAAAATGAATAATATAACATTAATTGGAATGCCCGGTGCAGGTAAAAGCACACTGGGCGTTGTTCTTGCGAAAATACTTGGATACGAATTTTTAGATTCAGACCTTTTAATACAAAAAGAAGAAAAAAGACGTCTTTATCAGATCATTGATGAAGAAGGAGAAGAAGGTTTCAAGGCTATTGAGAATCGCGTAAATGCGTCGATTGATACAGAGAATACTGTAATTGCTACTGGGGGAAGTGTGGTATATTGCAGTGAAGCCATGGAACACTTGAAATCAATTGGGAAGGTAGTTTACCTCAGCCTTTCTCTGGAGTCTCTTGAGAAACGGCTTGGAAATCTTAAGAAGCGGGGAGTTCTTCTGAAAGAAGGACAGACCTTGAAGAGTTTATATGAGGAGCGAGTTCCCTTATACGAGAAATATGCAGACATTGTGGTAGATGAAGAAGGGAAAGATTTGGAAGCAAGTCTGCAGGCACTTTTGGAAACACTACAGACAGGGGTTATTAAGTAACTGTAGATCGTTACTATTCGCGGAATGTGTTACGATGAACGAAGTGAACAGTAACTGTGAATCAGAGGAGGGCTGTCAGGTTATTGGAGAGAAATTGACAATAGCCTTTTTGGCTCGCGGAGTAAGAATAATAGAGGTGTATTATGGAACAGTATGTGATTAAAGGTGGAAATCCGCTTGTTGGTGAAGTAGAGATAGCAGGTGCAAAGAATGCAGCGCTGGCTATTTTATCAGCAGCCATTATGACGGATGAGACAATTCTCATCGAGAATCTGCCTGACGTCAGAGACATCAATGTTTTACTGGAGGCAATAGCTGGCATCGGAGCACAGGTTGACAGAATCAATAAGTCAACTGTTAAGATCAATGGTTCTACCATTGGTGATGTAAGTGTAGATTATGAGTATATTAAGAAGATCCGTGCATCTTACTATCTTCTTGGCGCATTACTTGGCAAATATAAAAGAGCAGAAGTTCCTCTTCCAGGTGGCTGCAATATCGGAAGCCGTCCGATTGACCAGCATCTGAAAGGTTTCAGAGCCCTTGGTGCGAAAGTTGATATTCTTCATGGAGCCATTGTTGCCGAGGCATCTAATCTTCATGGAAGCCATATTTTCCTGGATGTAGTTTCTGTAGGAGCAACCATCAATATTATGATGGCAGCATCTCTTGCACCAGGACGTACGATTATTGAGAATGCTGCCAGAGAGCCACATGTAGTAGATGTTGCCAACTTCCTGAACAGCATGGGAGCCAATATCAAAGGTGCTGGTACAGATGTGATCCGTATCAAGGGTGTTGAGAAGCTTCACCGCACAGAGTATTCCATCATTCCGGACCAGATCGAGGCAGGAACCTTTATGTTCGCTGCAGCAGCTACCGGTGGGGATGTCACAGTTAAGAATGTAATTCCAAAGCATCTCGAAGCTACTACAGCTAAGCTTGAGGAAATCGGATGTGAAGTTCAGGAGTTTGATGATGCCGTACGTGTACGTGCAGTGGGCAGACTTCATCGCACTCATGTGAAGACCCTTCCATATCCGGGATATCCGACTGATATGCAGCCGCAGATTGCGGTTACCCTTGCACTTGCAGAGGGAACCAGCATCGTAACTGAGAGTATTTTTGAGAATCGCTTCAAATATGCCGATGAGCTTTCCAGAATGGGAGCCTGTATTAAGGTTGAAGGCAATTCTGCAATTATTGATGGCGTGAATAAGCTTACTGGTGCAAGAGTAAGTGCACCGGATCTTCGTGCTGGGGCAGCTCTTGTTATTGCAGGACTGGCAGCAGAGGGAATCACCATTGTGGATGATATTGTTTACATCCAGCGTGGCTATGAGAACTTCGAAGAGAAGCTTCGCAGCCTTGGCGCAGAGATCGAGAGAGTTTCCAGTGAGAAGGATATCCAGAAATTCCGCCTGCGTGTAGGGTGAATTGTTAATTTCAGATCGCAGCCTGATAGCCTTGATCTGTTGAGTATCAGATTTAATCTGGTGAAAAATAGTCATAAGACGTTAAATGTCTATTGACAATTATAAGCAATCAGTATATTGTATTGCTTGCAACAGGAAAACTGAAGAATAGCCTTTTATTCAGAGTGGTGGAGATACATAGGATCTATGAAGCCACGGCAACCCCTCGAAAGAGAGGAAGGTGCCAACCTGAGCGAGTGATCGAACAATAAGAGGATTGTTTATATAAAAAGTCATTTATAAGACAGTCCGCTTGTCCGGGCTGTTCTTTTTTTCGCGGAAAACATACAATGCAGCGATAGATATTAGCTGTTTTGGAAATTTTCGCTCCATCGAAGAAAGGGAAAAACAAAAGAATGGAAAACAAAGAAAAAATCTTATTTACTTCCGAATCTGTAACTGAAGGTCATCCGGATAAAATCTGTGATGCCATTTCTGATGCCATCCTGGATGCTCTGATCGCACAGGATCCGATGAGCCGTGTAGCCTGCGAGACTGCAACTACAACAGGTCTTGTTCTGGTTATGGGTGAGATCACTTCCAAGGCAAATATCGATATCCAGTCAATCGTAAGAGAGACAATCCGCGAGATTGGTTATACTCGTGGAAAATTCGGATTCGATGCTGATACATGTGCGGTAATCACAGCACTTGATAAACAGTCTGCTGATATTGCAATGGGTGTTGATAAAGCACTTGAGCAGAAAGAGAATCAGATGGATGAGGACGAGCTTGACTCTATTGGAGCTGGTGACCAGGGAATCCAGTTTGGTTATGCTTCCAACGAGACAGAAGAATACATGCCATACGCAATCAACATGGCACACAAACTTTCCCGTCAGCTGACAAAAGTCCGTAAAGATGGCACTCTGAAATATTTAAGACCAGATGGAAAAACTCAGGTAACAGTTGAGTATGATAAGAATGGAAAACCAAGCCGTATTGATGCAGTAGTTTGCTCCACTCAGCATGACCCGGATGTTACACAGGAGCAGATCCATGCGGACATCAAGAAATATGTATTTGATGAGATCATCCCGGCAGACATGGTAGATGAGGATACGAAATACTTTATCAACCCGACCGGACGTTTCGTTATTGGTGGACCAAACGGCGACAGCGGTCTTACAGGACGTAAGATCATTGTTGATACTTATGGCGGAACAGGACGTCACGGCGGCGGTGCCTTCTCCGGAAAAGACTGCACAAAGGTTGACCGTTCTGCAGCTTATGCAGCACGTTATGTTGCAAAGAACATTGTTGCAGCAGGTCTTGCTGACAAGTGCGAGATCCAGCTTTCCTATGCAATTGGTGTTGCACATCCGACTTCTATTCATGTAGAAACATTTGGCACAGGTAAAGTATCTGATGCGAAACTGGTAGAGATTATCCGTGAGAACTTTGACCTTCGCCCGGCTGGAATCATCAAAATGCTTGATCTCCGCCGCCCAATCTACAAACAGACTTCTGCATACGGACACTTCGGCCGTACAGATGTAGATCTTCCGTGGGAGCATCTGGACAAGGTTGATGATCTGAAGAAATATCTTGCGTAAAATTTGGGTAAAAGAAAATGGCTTGTATTGAAGCCTGCTTGAAAATTCCATATTAAAGTTAGAGCCTGGAAGAGACTGGTATATAGCAGAAGAAGTCTTTTCCAGGTTTTTTATGTTGAAAAACTGAATATTATAGAGCTATTTTTTATAGAAAATTAAGAGATGAAATCAGAGCTTTATGCTATAATCTATATAAATCCGGTGAAGCAGCTTCATACGACAGGGAAGCTGTTGAAAATTTCCGTAAAAAGAAGAAAAAGGATAGAACTGTTATGAAGCTAAAAACAAGAATTATTCTGGGATTCACCATGATCATTCTTATGCCTCTGCTTCTGTTTGCCGCCACTTTGTATGGATTCAGCCAGTCACAGGCGCAGAAAGCACAGGCAGTGACTGAGGGCGATGGAACAGTATATGATATTTCCATAACAGACTCAGCCGACAGTCAGGGCAGGGTACATGTAATGGCCAAGGATTTGTTTATCAGTGCGTTTGTAATCCTGATCTCCGTTGCTTTGGTAGTTGGTCTTTGGGTATATCGCAGCATTGCCGTTCCATTGGTTAAATTAAAAAAAGCGACGCAGAATATAAAAGAGGGCAACCTGGATTTCGTTCTGGATGTAGAAGGAAAAGACGAATTTTCTGAGCTCTGTCAGGATTTCGAGGAAATGCGCCGCCGTCTGAAAGAATCTACAGAAGAAAAAAGCCTTATAGAAAAAGAGAACAGAGAGCTGATCAGCAACATTTCCCATGATTTGAAAACTCCGATCACAGCAGTGAAAGGATATGTAGAGGGAATCATGGATGGAGTGGCAGACACCCCTGAGAAAATGGATCGCTATGTCCGCACCATCTACAACAAGACAAATGAGATGGATCATCTGATCAATGAGCTGACTTTTTATTCCAAAATCGATACCAACCGCATTCCTTACACCTTCAGCAAACTAAATGTGGAAGATTATTTTGAAGACTGTTCAGAAGAAGTTGGTCTGGAACTTGAGACCAGGGGAATTGAGCTGGTTTATGCCAACTACGTGGAAAAAGATGTTATGGTAATTGCCGATGGGGAGCAGATCCGCCGTGTTATCCATAACATTATCAGCAACGCTATCAAATATATGGACAAGCCTAAAGGAATCATTCAGATCCGAATCAAGGATGTGGGTGATTTTATCCAGATTGAGATTGAGGACAATGGAAAAGGTATTGGCCCGAAGGATCTGCCTTATATTTTCGACCGTTTTTACCGTACAGATGTTTCACGAAATTCTTCCAAAGGCGGAAGCGGAATCGGTCTTTCCATTGTAAAGAAAATTCTGGAGGACCATGGGGGAAAGGTATGGGCCACAAGCCGTCTTGGAATCGGCACGATCATGTATTTTGTACTTAGAAAATACCAGGAGGTACCAATGAAATGAGCAGAATTCTGATCATTGAAGATGAAGAAGCAATTGCAGAGCTTGAGAAAGACTATCTGGAGCTCTCAGGATTTGAAGTTATAATCTGCAACAGAGGCGATCTGGGGCTTAATATGGCATTGAAAGAAGATTTTGACCTGATTATTCTGGATCTGATGCTGCCGGAGATAGACGGGTTTGAAATCTGCCGCCAGGTAAGAGAAGCTAAGAATACTCCGATCATTATGGTTTCCGCGAAGAAAGATGATATTGACAAGATCCGCGGTCTTGGACTTGGGGCTGACGATTACATGACCAAGCCATTTAGCCCAAGCGAGCTTGTTGCCAGAGTAAAGGCACATATGGATCGCTATAACCGTCTGATCGGTTCCACCACGCAGAAGAACGACATTATTGAGATTCGTGGAATCAAGATCGACAAGACTGCCCGCCGCGTCTGGGTAAATGGCGAGGAGAAAACTTTTACCACCAAGGAATTTGATCTGCTCACATTCCTGGCCCAGAATCCAAACAGAGTTTTTACAAAGGAAGAGCTTTTCAGGGAAATCTGGGATATGGAATCGGTAGGTGATATTGCCACAGTTACGGTTCATATCAAGAAAATCCGTGAGAAAATTGAGTATAATAATGCCAAGCCGCAGTATATCGAGACCATCTGGGGCGTGGGATACAGATTTAAAGTGTGATAATTTCTGAGAAAATTGAGAGGTAAAATGAGAAGACTATATAAAGAATTGGAGAACTACGGCAAATCCGACTTTTATCCTTTCCATATGCCTGGTCACAAGCGGAATAAGGCGTGCATAGAGGGGGATTTTCCTATTGAACGTGATATTACAGAAATAGACGGATTCGACGATCTGCATCATTCTGAGGGAATTTTACTTGAAGCGCAGAATGCTTTATCCAGAATGTACGGCACAAGGAAAAGTTTTTTTAGTGTCAACGGAAGTACGGCAGGAATTCTTACTGCCATTTCCGCATCTGTGAAAAAGGGTGGACAGATTCTGGTGGCCAGAAATTGTCATAAGGCTGTTTACCACGCAATATACCTCCGGGAACTGGTTCCCACATATATTTATCCACAATCTGACAACGATTTGGGGATAAATGGTTCAATTTCCGTATCACGTGTGGAAAGATATCTTGAGGAAAATCCGAAAATCGAAGCGGTACTTATTACATCGCCTACTTATGATGGCGTGGTTTCAGATGTGCGCCAGATTGCGGAGGCTGCCCACAAACATGGAATTCCGCTGATCGTGGATGAAGCCCACGGTGCTCATTTCAGATTCTCTGACTATTTTCCTGTTTCAGCAACAGATCTGGGAGCAGATGTGGTGATCCAGAGCTTTCACAAAACATTGCCGGCCATGACCCAGACTGCAGTGCTTCATCTGTGCAGTGAACGTGTAAGTGAGAAGCTGATCCGCAGATTTCTTGGAATTTATGAGACCAGCAGTCCGTCTTATATACTTATGTCCAGTCTGGATGCCTGTGTAGCGAAGCTGGAAAAAGACAGCGGACGATTATTTGATGAATTTACGGAAAATCTGGAAGCCGCCCGCAGACAGCTTGGTCAGCGCAGGTATATACGTCTGTTACAGACACCGGAAGAGACTGGGGAAGAAAAGGACGAACAGGGCACAACAGAAATATTTGATTATGACCGCTCTAAGCTGATTCTGTCCACATTGCACAGCAGTTTAAATGGTCCGGAACTTGCGGGAATCCTTCGAAGAAAATATCATTTGGAAGTTGAGATGACTACAGAGAATTATGTGCTTGCGCTGGCAGCAGTTGGAGACACCAGGGAAGGATTCCGGAGGCTTTGCAAAGCTATAGAAGAAATCGACAGACAGGAAGCTGAACTGGCAGAGAAGAGCAGGAATATAACAGAGAAAATAGCTGTTGGAAATTCAGATTATGTACCGGAAGTGGAAAGGCAGAAGTGTGTTAAATGTAATTCTGAAGATTGTGAAAGATGTGAAAAAAAGGATACCCGCAGCGATGGCTTGCGAAATGAAAAATATGCCTGCAAGTGTGGTCCTATGAAGCAGCTTATGTCCATTTCCAGGGCAATGGATGCCCCATCCCAGCTTTGTCTTCTGGAAGAAAGTGCAGGGAAAATTGCCGCAGAATTTGTATATCTTTATCCGCCGGGGATTCCCATTATTGTTCCAGGCGAACAGATTACTGGACTTTTTACAAGGAATGTGAGAAGATATATGGAACAGGGACTGAATCTTCACGGTCTTTGCGGAGAAAATAACGAAACAATAAGCGTAGTAAAGGAGCAGGCAGAGGTGTAACCCCTGCCTGATACATTATGGGAAAAATATTTTACATTATGGGAAAAAGCGCATCTGGTAAGGATCATATATATGCCAGGCTGGCAGCACATGAGGGATTGGGACTTAAGAAGCTGGTTCTTTATACTACCCGCCCAATCCGTGCAGAGGAAGAGAATGGTAAACAGTACTATTTCGTGGATGATAAAAAGCTGGAAGAATTTCGAAGCAGCGGAAATCTGATCGAGGCCAGAGCTTATCATACAGTACATGGAATCTGGAACTATTTTACAGCAGATGACGGTCAGGTGGATTTGGAAAATGCTGACTATCTGGGAATCGGTACACTTGAATCTTATGTGAAAATGAGAGAATACTATGGAAAAGAGAATGTTTGTCCTGTTTATATCGAAGTGGAGGACGGAGAGCGTCTTGCAAGAGCATTGAAAAGAGAGCGTGGTCAGGAGATACCCCGCTATGAGGAAATGTGCAGAAGATTTCTTGCAGATCAGGAGGATTTTTCCGAAGAAAAAATTGCTGCTGCCGGGATTACGAGAAAATTCCAGAATGTTGATCTGGAGGAATGTGTAGAAGAAATTGCTGAATATATTAGACAGGCATAATGTGCATCGCGAAGCGCGTTACTGGTCACGGAGTGAACAGTAACACATTTTTTGTTGATAAGTGAATAAATTCACAAAAAACTATAGCATGATTTTGTCGTACATGATAGAATTAAAGGGTAAATACATTTAGAGTGTATTTGTACAAAATAAGCTATGCAGGGGTGCTGACCGCAGCCTTTGACAATAGCGAAAATGATAGGGTGAGGTGATTCCGATGTTAGGGTTTAACGACATTATAGGACATGAAGAGATAATCAGACATTTGAAGAATGCCATACAGACAGAGAAAGTGTCCCATTCGTATATTTTTACAGGTGACCCTGGTTCTGGAAAGAAATTGCTGGCAGGAACCTATGCGATGACATTGCAGTGTGAAGAGGGCGGTACGGAGCCTTGCGGACATTGTGATTCCTGCAAGAAGGCAATCGGTAAGAATCACCCGGATATCATTATGGTGACCCATGAGAAGCCAAATGTGATTACAATTGACGAAATCAGGGAACAGATTATCAATGATGTGGATATTAAGCCATACTGCAGCCCATACAAGATTTATATTGTGGCAAATGCAGAGCTGATGAATCCCCAGGCACAGAATGCTCTTCTGAAGACCATTGAAGAGCCGCCGGAATATGCAGTTATCATGCTTCTCACAAGCAATATTGATGCTCTGCTGCCGACCATTCGTTCCAGATGTGTACGTCTGGATCTGAAGGTTGTAGATGACGGTCTGGTAAAGAAGTACCTGATGGAGCATCTCCATATACCGGATTATCAGGCTGAGATCGATGCTTCCTATGCTCATGGCAGTATTGGCAGAGCGAAAAAGGTAGCTACTTCCCAGGAGTTTGCAGATATGACCCAGAATGCACTCCGCATCCTGAAGAATGCAGACGGAATGGAAGTATATGAGCTTACAGAAGCAATCAAGGAGCTTTCCAATGACAAGCAGAACATCAGTGACTATCTGGATCTTTTCCAGTTCTGGTTCCGTGATGTACTGATGTTTAAGGCTACACGGGAAGTTGATAATCTTGTATTTAAGCAGGAAATAAATTATATAAGGGAACAGGCAAGCCAGCGTTCCTATGAGAACCTGGAGAAGATTCTGGATGCACTGGAGAAAACAAAAGTACGTCTTCGTGCCAATGTAAATACAGAACTTGCTCTTGAGCTTCTGTTCCTTACAATCAGGGAGAAATAGAATGGCAAAAGTAGTAGGCGTAAGATTTCGGAATGTAGGTAAGATCTATTACTTCAATCCGAAGAACTATAAAGTGAAACCGGGCGATCATGTAATTGTGGAGACTGCCCGCGGTGTTGAGTATGGAAAGGTGGTGCTTGCACCTAAGGATGTGGTGGATGACCAGGTGGTACATCCTTTGAAGGAAGTGCTTCGTGTGGCTACCAAAGACGATGATGAAAGAGAGAAGTATAACAGGGAGCGTGAGAGGGACGCTTTCAAGATCTGCCAGAAGAAGATTCGCGAGCATGGACTTGAGATGAAGCTGATTGACGCAGAGTATACTTTTGATAACAATAAAGTGTTGTTTTACTTTACAGCAGACGGCAGAATTGATTTTCGCCAGCTGGTAAAGGATCTTGCATCTATTTTTAAGACAAGAATTGAACTTCGCCAGATTGGTGTAAGAGATGAAACAAAAATTCTTGGAGGAATCGGTATCTGCGGCAGATGTCTCTGCTGTCATACTTATCTTTCCGAGTTTGCACCTGTATCCATCCGAATGGCCAAGGAACAGAATCTCTCTCTGAACCAGACGAAGATTTCAGGTGTATGCGGAAGACTGATGTGCTGTCTGAAGAATGAGCAGGAGACCTATGAGGAGCTGAATCGCAGACTTCCGGGAATCGGAGATACGGTAACTACTCCAGACGGAATCCAGGGCAATGTACAGAGTGTAAATGTACTCCGCCAGCTTGTAAAGGTAGTAGTAGAAATTGGTGATGAGAAAGAAATTCAGGAATTCCCTGTAGGCGAACTGAAATTCCGTTCCAGAAAAAAGAAAGTAAAAGTCTCTGAACAGGAATTAAAGGAACTGAAGGATCTTGAAGATAAAAAGGGAGATTCCAAATTAGATGATTAATGATCTTGTGAAGGAGAATGAGCGGGTAGATGATCTGCAGAATGGCTATTATATCATTCAGGATCCCCGGAAATTCTGCTTCGGTATGGACGCTGTTCTTTTATCTGGGTTTGCCAGAGTGAAGAAGGGAGAGAAGGTTCTCGATATGGGAACGGGAACTGGTATTATTCCGGTACTCCTTGCTTCCAAGACTGTGGGAGAGCATTTCACAGGTCTGGAAATCCAGGAAGAGTGTGCTGAAATGGCAGCAAGAAGTGTGAAATACAATAACCTGGAGGACAGGGTCAGTATCAGACAAGGTGATATTAAGGAGGCTGTCAGTATTTTCGGGGCAGCTTCTTTTCATGTTGTCACCTGCAATCCGCCCTATATGATCGGGCAGCATGGACTGACCAATCCGCATATGCCAAAGGCAATCGCCCGACATGAGATCCTTTGTACTCTTGAGGATGTGGTAAGCCAGGCTTCGAAGCTTCTTGGAGACAGAGGACGTTTTTACATGGTACACAGACCGTTCAGACTGACAGAAATTATGCAGGTTTTGACGAAATATAAGCTGGAGCCTAAGCGTATGCAGCTTGTTTATCCATACATTGACAGGGAGCCTAATATGGTGCTCATAGAAGCCCTGAAAGGCGGCAATTCCCGGATTACTGTGGAAAGACCGCTGATCGTGTATGAGAAGCCGGGAGTCTATACAAAGGACATTCTGGAAATGTACGATATGATTTAAAAAGATCGCAAATAAAAAATGAAAAACAGATGATTGCAGAAGGGAGAAAAATATGAGTGGTAAATTATATCTATGTGCCACGCCAATCGGAAATCTGGAGGATATTACGCTTCGCGTGCTCCGTGTTCTGAAGGAAGTGGATCTGATCGCTGCGGAAGACACCCGCAACAGTATCAAGCTTCTCAATCATTTTGACATAAAAACTCCAATGACCAGTTACCATGAGTACAACAAAGTGGAGAAAGCCTACACCCTCATTGAGAAAATGCAGGAGGGTCTGAATGTGGCTCTGATCACAGATGCGGGAACACCTGGAATTTCTGACCCAGGGGAAGTATTGGCTGCTATGTGTTACGATGCCGGAATTGAAGTAACTTCGCTTCCAGGCCCGGCAGCATGCATCACGGCTCTTACCCTGTCCGGACTTTCCACCCGCAGATTTGCATTCGAGGCCTTTTTACCTCCGGATAAAAAAGAGAGGAAAGCCATTCTGGAAGAGTTGAAAAACGAAACCCGCACCATCATCCTTTATGAGGCACCCCATCACTTGGTTGGTACCCTGCAGGAATTGTACCAGGCTCTTGGAAACCGCAGAATGACTCTTTGCCGTGAGCTTACCAAGAAGTATGAAACGGCATTTCGGACAACAATCGAAGATCTGATTGCTTTTTACAAAGATCAGAAGCCCCTTGGAGAGTGTGTCCTGGTGATCGAGGGCAGAAGCCGAAAGGAAATGGAACAGGAGTCACAGGAATCCTGGAGAGACATCTCCATTGAGGAACATATGGCGATTTATGAGAATCAGGGGATCGCACGCAAAGAGGCAATGAAGATGGTTGCAAAGGATCGAGGTGTGACAAAAAGAGATATTTACCAGGCGCTTTTGCTGCAAAAATAGAGAAGAAACTGTTCTGGCAGGTGTTATTCCTGACAAGCAGACATATAGGGGGAGATAAGGCGTATTTTTGACGGATATCCGTTGAAAATACGCCGTTTTTTTTACATCTTGAAATGGCTTTTAACTGGCAAAAACGGGGATTTTGTGCTATAATAAATCTGTATTTTTATGCGCAAAAACAGGAATGAGATCTGGCAGCAGAAATGAGCCGTAAATTCCTGTAACTTTTTAATAGATCATAACAGGAGGAATATCATGGGCGAAACAAATACAGAATACGGAGCGGACCAAATCCAGATTCTGGAGGGTCTGGAAGCCGTACGTAAGAGACCTGGTATGTACATTGGAAGTACATCCAGCCGTGGTCTCCATCATCTTGTATACGAAATCGTGGACAATGCCGTAGATGAGGCACTGGCTGGTTACTGTACAGAAATAAATGTAGCGATCAATCCTGATAACTCCATCACAGTTGTAGACAATGGACGAGGCATTCCGGTAGGAATCAATCATAAAGCCGGCATTCCAGCTGTAGAGGTGGTATTTACCATTCTTCATGCCGGCGGTAAGTTTGGCGGTGGAGGATACAAGGTATCAGGAGGTCTTCACGGAGTAGGTGCATCCGTTGTTAATGCACTTTCTGAATGGCTTGAAGTATCAATCTGCAGAGATGGAAAGAGATATGAGCAGCGTTACGAGCGTGGTAAGACAATGTATCCGCTTAAGGAAGTTGGAGAATGTGGTGATTCTACCGGAACTACTGTTACTTTTCTCCCGGACAAGCAGATATTCGAGGAGACTGTATACGATTACGATATCCTGAAACAGCGTCTCCGTGAAATGGCTTTTCTTACCAAAGGTCTGAAGATCATTCTTACTGACAAGCGGGAAGGTATGGAAAGGGAGAAAACTTTCCACTATGAAGGTGGTATCCGTGAATTTGTAACTTATCTGAACAGAAGTAAAGAAGCTCTTTATCCGGAGATCATTTACTGCGAGGGTGAGAAGGACGGTGTGGCGGTTGAAGTTGCCATGCAGCACAATGATTCTTATACAGAGAATACTTACGGATTTGTAAACAATATTAATACTCCTGAAGGCGGTACCCATATTACTGGTTTCAGAAATGCCATTACAAACACATTTAACGATTACGCCAGAAAGAATAAGCTTCTCAAGGACAGCGAGCCAAACCTTTCCGGTGATGATATCCGAGAAGGCCTGACAGCTATTGTCAGCGTTAAAATTGGCAATCCGCAGTTTGAAGGCCAGACGAAGCAGAAACTTGGCAACAGTGAGGCCAGAGGAGCTGTGGACAGTGTTGTAAGCAAACAGCTTGAGATTTTTCTGGAACAGAATCCTGCTGTAGCCAAGGCGACCGTAGAGAAGTCTGTACTTGCCCAGAGAGCCAGAGAGGCAGCGCGTAAGGCACGAGATCTTACAAGAAGGAAGTCTGCCCTTGACAGTATGTCCCTTCCAGGCAAGCTTGCCGATTGCTCGGACAAGAATCCGGAAAATTGCGAAATCTATATCGTAGAGGGAGATTCTGCGGGTGGTTCTGCGAAGACAGCACGTAACCGTGCTACACAGGCTATTCTTCCTCTTCGTGGAAAAATCCTGAACGTAGAGAAAGCCCGTCTGGACAAGATTTATGCAAACAAAGAGATCAAGGCTATGATCACAGCCTTTGGCACTGGTATTCATGATGATTTCGATATTTCCAAACTGAGATATCACAAGATCATCATTATGACTGATGCCGATGTTGACGGTGCCCACATTGCCACACTGCTTCTTACATTCCTGTACAGATTTATGCCGGAACTGATCAAGCAGGGCTATGTATATCTGGCACAGCCGCCGCTGTACAAGATCGAGAAGAACAAGAAGGTATGGTACGCTTATGATGACGATGAGCTGAACGCCATCCTTACAGAGATAGGACGAGACTCCAACAATAAGATCCAGCGTTACAAAGGTCTGGGAGAGATGGATGCAGAGCAGCTTTGGGAAACTACCATGGATCCGGAGAAGCGTATTCTTCTCCGCGTTACAATGGATGAGGCAGCTACCTCCGAAATTGACCTTGTATTTACCACACTTATGGGTGACAAGGTAGAACCAAGACGTGAATTTATCGAAGAGAATGCACGCTTTGTAAAGAATCTGGATATCTAGGGGAGATAGAACAATATGGATGACAAGATTTTTGACCAGGTCCATGATGTGGATCTGGAGAAAACCATGAAAGAATCTTACATCGAATATGCTATGAGCGTTATTGCTTCAAGAGCGCTTCCTGATGTAAGAGATGGTTTGAAACCGGTACAGCGTAGAGTGCTGTATTCTATGATCGAATTGAACAACGGTCCGGATAAGCCACATCGTAAATGTGCCCGTATCGTTGGTGATACCATGGGTAAGTATCATCCTCATGGTGACAGCTCTATTTACGGAGCACTTGTAAATATGGCACAGGACTGGTCTTTCCGCTATACTCTTGTTGACGGACATGGAAACTTCGGTTCTGTGGACGGCGACGGCGCAGCTGCCATGCGATACACTGAGGCCCGCCTGAGCAAAATTTCCATGGAGATGCTTGCTGACATTAATAAAGATACTGTAGACTTCCAGCCAAACTTTGATGAAACTGAGAGAGAGCCAAAGGTGCTTCCTTCCAGGTTCCCGAACCTGCTGGTCAATGGTACTACAGGTATTGCTGTTGGTATGGCTACCAATATTCCGCCTCACAATCTTCGTGAGGTTATTAATGCTGTTGTAAAAATTATTGACAATACCATCGAGGAGCAGAGAGAAACCACAATTGAAGAGCTTCTTGACGTTGTAAAAGGTCCGGATTTCCCTACAGGAGCTACTATTCTCGGAAGAAGGGGAATCGAGGAGGCATACCGCACAGGCCGCGGAAAGATCCGTGTACGTGCAGTATCAAATATTGAGACCTTACCAAATGGAAAATCACGTATTATCGTTACGGAGCTTCCCTATCTGGTAAATAAAGCCCGGCTGATCGAGAAGATCGCAGAGCTTGTCCGTGATAAAAAGATTGATGGAATTACTGACCTGAATGATCATTCCAGCCGTGAGGGAATGCGTATTTGTATTGACCTGCGTAAAGATGCCAATGCAAATGTTGTTCTGAATCAGCTGTACAAGCATACCCAGCTGCAAGATACTTTTGGCGTTATTATGCTTTGCGTGGTACCTCAGGGCGACAGCCTTGTACCAAAGGTACTGAATCTGAAAGAACTTCTGGAGCATTATCTGGCTCATCAGGAGGACGTTGTTACCAGAAGAACCAAATATGATCTGAATAAAGCACAGGAACGTGCCCACATTTTGGAAGGCTTGCTGAAAGCCCTGGATAATATCGACGAAGTTATCAGAATCATTCGTGCTGCCCGCAATGTTCAGATTGCGAAGCAGGAATTGATGGACAGATTTGAACTGACGGATGTGCAGGCTCAGGCTATTGTAGATATGCGTCTGAGAGCTCTCACCGGTTTGGAAAGAGAGAAGCTGGAAGCAGAATATGCAGAATTAGAAGAGAAGATCCGCAAATTCCTGGCAATTCTTGCAGACAGAAATCTCCTTCTTCGTGTTGTAAGGGAAGAAATCCTCGCAATCGCTGACAAATACGGCGATGAGAGAAGAACTGCCATCGGATATGATGTCTATGATCTTTCCACAGAAGATCTGATTCCAAGGGAAAATACGGTCATTACTATGACAAAACTTGGTTATATCAAGAGAATGACTGTAGATAATTTCCGCAGCCAGAACAGAGGCGGACGTGGAATCAAGGGAATGCAGACCATAGATGACGATTATATCGAAGAACTGCTTATGACTACTACTCACCATTATCTGATGTTCTTTACCAATACAGGACGTGTATACAGACTAAAAGCATACGAGATCCCTGAGGCAGGAAGAACTGCAAGAGGTACTGCAATTGTCAATCTTCTGCAGCTTATGCCAGGTGAGCGCATTACATCTGTTATTCCTATGCGTAAATTCGAAGAAGGCAAGTATCTGGTTATGGCAACTAAGGCTGGTCTTGTGAAGAAGACACCTATGGAAGAATATGCAAATGTACGTAAGACAGGTCTTGTGGCAATCACACTTCGTGATGATGATGAGCTTATTGAAGTTAAGGCTACAGACGATACAAAAGATATTATGCTTGTGACGAAAGACGGTATGTGCATCCGTTTCAAGGAGACTGATGTAAGAAGTACCGGAAGAAGCTCCATGGGTGTTCGGGGTATGAATCTTGATCCTGGAGATGAGGTTGTGGCAATGCAGCTGAATTCTCAGGGAGATTACCTGCTTGTAGTATCTGAAAATGGTATGGGCAAACGTACAGCTATGAGTGAATTTACCTGCCAGAACCGTGGAGGTAAGGGTGTGAAGTGTTACAAGATCACCGAGAAAACCGGTAATGTGATTGGTGCTAAAGCTGTCAATGAAGAAAACGAGATTATGATGATCACTACAGAAGGAATCATTATTCGTATTACCTGTGCTGGAATTTCTATTCTTGGAAGAATCACTTCCGGAGTGAAGCTGATCAATCTGGATGAGGGTGTAACAGTGGCAAGTCTTGCCAAGGTTCGCGAGAAAGCAGAGGGAAATACGGAGAACGGCAGCAGTGAGGAGCCGACTGAGGAGACTGAGGAAGTTTTTGAAGAAGAGGATTCACAGGATACAAATGATGCAGAATAAAGGAATCTGTGAAGTATGAAAAAAAGAACCAGAATTTTAATCCTGGGTATTGCCATGATGTTTATCATGGCAATGTCCGGATGCGGCGTAAATCATAAATCGCCGGAGGGAGTAGTGGAAGCCCTCATAAAGAATTATGTAAGCGGAAGTGAGAAGAAGGTGAAGCAGTGTTATTCTCAGGAAAAGGATACCAATGAACTTCTGCAGAATGAGATTGATGCTACTTTGAAATATTTTGCTGCTCATAATCCAACAAAAGTAAAGGTGGAACAGTGCGATATTCTTTCCGAAAACGGTGACTATACTTACGTGTACATTATTTACAATCTGGTATTGGAAAATGACCAGGAGTATCCATGCGTAGGAACCTATATGACGGAGAAAAAAGATGGTAAATACTATGTAATGTCACCTTCCGAGATCACAGATGATCTGCGGAATCAGGCTGCGGATGACTATGCCAAGTTTATGACTGCAGATTCTTATAAGACTTATACGAAAGCATACAATGTATTTATCAAAAAGAACCCGGGGTATGAGGAGAAAATTGCAAATAAGCTGGATGCAGAGTAGAAGGGAGGCTGCTGCAGGATGATTGAATCTTGCAGTGGCCCTTTTTCATATCGTGATCTGATATGAAACCGAAAAAATATTTTTATCTCACTGAGGAGTTTTGCATAGAGGAAAGGAGCTTGGAAATGAAAAGAATCATTGTAATGGTACTGAAGAATATTATATTCGTACCATATTATTGGATTATGCTGAACTGGTATGCTGCGCATGTGGATAAATACACAGAGGAACAGCGTTATGCCATGTTGAAAAAAATTGACCATGCAGCTAATCGTGGAGGAAATCTTCATATAGATGGCCATGGAGTAGAAAATATACCTTCGCAAAATGGATTTATGTTTTATCCGAATCACCAGGGATTGTATGACGTGCTTGCCATAATGGAGGTCTGCCCGGTACCTTTTTCAGTAGTTGCAAAGAAGGAAGTTGGAAATGTACCGTTTTTGAAGCAGGTATTTTCATGTATGAAGGCATTTTTGATTGACAGGGAAGATATTAAACAATCTATGCAGGTGATCATTAATGTAACGAAAGAAGTAAAAGCAGGAAGAAATTATCTTATTTTTGCAGAAGGGACCAGAAGCAAAAATGGAAACCATCCTCAGGAATTTAAAGGCGGAAGTTTTAAGGCTGCCATGAAAGCAAAATGTCCGATTGTACCGGTTGCATTGATTGATTCTTATAAAGCATTTGATACCGGTTCTGCAAAAATGCTGAATGTTCAAGTGCATTTTCTGAAGCCCGTGGAATATGAAGAATATAAAGATATGAAATCAACTGAGATTGCCGCAGAGGTAAAAAGAAGAATTGAAGAGACTATCCGGGCAAATGAAAATAAATAAAAAATAAAAAACTTAAAAAAGATGTTGACAAGAAGTGATCTTTTAAGTATAATAACAAATGCGCTACGAAAGATGCGCAACTCCACAATTTAACATTGGTTAAGTAGTTCGGAGACTGGAGAAGTACTCAAGAGGCCGAAGAGGTGCCCCTGCTAAGGGTATAGGTCGTTAACGCGGCGCGAGGGTTCAAATCCCTCCTTCTCCGCTTTTGATTTTTTAAAATTTTAAATTTAAAAAATCAAAAAAGTGGTTGACAAAGCTTTCTACTTGTGGTAAAGTAGACAAGTCGTCAATAAAGACAAAAAACTTCATCAAAAAAGTTTTGAAAAAAACTTAAAAAAGTTCTTGACAAACAAAAAGAGATGAGGTAAAATAAAAAAGCTGTCGCAAAGAAATGACAGCGGAACAACCTTGATAACTAAACAGTGAAACACATACGATTCTCGAAAATTCTTAACGAATCATCATTCAAATGAATGAACTTTTTATAACAGTAATGACGAGAGATAACTAAGCTAGTTGGTTGTCTTGAGTACATCAAACACTT
>NZ_JAQDKY010000036.1:0-47181 GCF_027662325.1 Blautia faecis
ACTTTCAACACACTAAATAGCAAAATACAAAAGATGAGGTGACAATTAAAATGGGCCAGATAACAGGAGACTGGCAGGCCGCGCTGAAGAATGAATTTCATCAGCCATATTATGCCAAACTATATAAAACAATAATGGAAGAATACCGCACCAGAAAAGTATTCCCACCGCCCCAGGATATGTTTAATGCTTTCGAATACACCCCGTTAAACGATGTAAAAGTAGTTATTCTGGGTCAGGATCCCTATCATAACGATGGACAGGCCAACGGCCTTTGCTTCTCTGTAAGAGAAGATATAGACATTCCCCCGTCTCTGGTAAACATTTATAAAGAACTCCACAGCGACCTGGGCTGCTATATTCCTGACAACGGCTGCCTGGAAAAATGGGCAAAACAAGGCGTATTTCTTCTGAACACAGTACTGACTGTCCGCGCCCACCAGGCGTTTTCACACAGAGGAATCGGCTGGGAACAGTTTACCGATGCGGTTATCCAGACCCTGAATGATCAGGACCGCCCGATCGTATATCTTCTCTGGGGAAGACCTGCCCAGATGAAAAAAGCAATGCTGAACAATCCGAAGCAGCTGGTACTCACAGCTGCACATCCAAGCCCGCTGTCTGCGTCAAGAGGATTTTTCGGATGCAGGCATTTCAGCCAGACCAATGAATTTCTGGAGAAAAACGGGCTTGCCCCCATTGACTGGCAGATTGAAAATATCAAAAAGGAACAATAAGAAATGGGGAAAAAGAACGATAACACACTTGTAAAAAATGCTTCATTCCTGATGATCGCGGCATTGATCTCCAAGATCATCGGAATGCTCTATAAAAGTCCGCTTTCCAATACTCTTGGAAATAACAGTATGGGTCTTTTCAATTATGCCCAGAATGTTTACTTTATCCTGCTGATGATCGCTTCTTTCAGCATTCCGCAGGCAGTATCCAAGATTATGGCAGAAAAGCTGGCTTTTAAACGTTACAGAGACGCCCAGAAGGTATTTCACTGTGCGCTGTTATATGTAATCATAATGGGAGGCGTAGTAGCACTTTTTTGTCTTTTAGGCTCGTCCATTCTGGTGCCGGAATCCATGTCCGGAGCCAGACTTGCACTGAAAATGCTGGCACCAACCATTTTCCTGTCAGGAATTCTTGGTACCTTCCGAGGTTATTTTCAGGCATATCGAAACATGCTCCCTACCTCATTGTCCCAGATTGTGGAACAGTGTTTTGTAGCGGTTTTTGCAATCCTGATGTCTACTGTCATGCTGAATAAATTCAGTAGTGCGGAAGAATCTGTACGAAATGCCTGGGGGGCTGCCGGAGCTACTATGGGAACCGGTGCCGGAGTTGCATCAGCATTGCTTTTCATGCTTTTTGTATACTGGGTAAATCGAAAGAATATCAAAAAGAGACTGGCAAGGGATACTCATTCCCGTGATGAGGCCACCGGTGAGGTTATGAAGAATATCGTTCTCATCGTAATGCCGATCATCCTCAGCTCTTTTATTTACAATGTAAACGGCTTTATTAACAGTTATATGTATTCCGGTATTCAGGGCTTTAAGGGAATTGACCATGACACTATTACAAGCCTTTATGCGGAATATGGTTATTATATGACCCTGATCAATATTCCCCTTACGCTTGCAAGCACAGCCCCCACATCCATGATTCCGGAAGTTTCTGCCCAGTATGCCAAGAGGGACATGGACAGTGCCAGAGACAAGATTGACCGCGCAACCTGGATCAGTATGTTTATTTCCATTCCATGTGCAGTTGGACTTGCAGTTCTTGCCGGCCCGATCACAAGACTTCTGTTTCCGCGAACAGAGGGGGCAGCAGCTCAGCTGATGATGCTTGGTGTCATTACCATCATCCTCAATGGAAATTCCAATATTTCCAATGGTGTGCTACAGGGAATCGGAAAGCCCAATATCCCCATGATCAATGCGGCAATTGCCCTGGTGGTGGATGTGATCGCCATGGCAATTCTGCTGTTTGCAACTGACCTTGGCGTATATGCCATTGTAGTGGCTATGATTATTTATGCGGTTGTTATGTGTCTGCTGAACGAGCGGGCGATGAAACAGTATATGCAGTACAAAAATCCATGGAGAAGTGCTTATCTGAATCCACTTCTGGCATCTGTGCCTATGGCTGTAGTGGCTGGATTTTCCTATTATGGAATTTATAAGCTGATCCATTCCAATTTTATCAGCCTTGGAATCGCAGTGGTTCTTGGAATGGCTGCCTATTTTATTGTATATCTGGCAGTGAGCAAGCCATCTGATGAGCAGTTTGCCATGATGCCAGGCGGAGCCTACCTGAAGAAAATTGCAGGGAAGCTGCCGTTTTAGAACATGGTTTTTAAATATGCTATTAAAATTATAATATATTGACTTTTAGATATGCATAGGTTATAATGCCATTCGGCAAGAAAGAAGCGATATGTTCAATGTATGCAGCACGAAAGCCCTCAGAGCGGCAACTCTGAGGGCTTTCTTCTTGTATTTTTTCGGAATACGAACCGAGGCTAGTTGTTATTTTTCGCCTCTTCTGTCTTCAAATTCTTCTGTGCAGTAGAAAGCATCAGTTTAATTCGGTTCAGCTGGTTTACCTCGCTTGCACCCGGGTCGTAGTCGATGGCTGCAATATTAGCCTTCGGATACTGACGGCGGATTTCTTTGATAACACCTTTGCCAACAATGTGGTTCGGCAGGCAGCCGAATGGCTGGATACAAACAATATTCGGAACATCATCATGGATCAGCTCCATCATTTCACCGGTCAGGAACCATCCCTCGCCAGTCTGGTTACCCTCAGAAACAATGGGGCGTGCCATCTTCGCCAGATCACGGATATCTGCAGTAGGATGGAAATGACGGCTTTCCGCAAGTGCCTCATTTGCAGTCTTACGAACCCAGTCGATTGCCTTAATACCTATATTTCCAAAGAATGCCTTGGATTTCTTAAATCCAAGATTGTCGACCTTGAAATTCTGATTGTAGAAGCAGTAGGACATAAAGTCGATCAGATCCGGTACCACAGGCTCAGCTCCTTCCGCTTCCAGAAGCTCTGCAAGGTGATTGTTTGCAGCCGGAAGGAATTTAACCAGAATCTCACCTACAATACCAACACGAGGCTTCTTCTCATCACTGATCGGGATGGTATCGAAATCGTGAACCATTTCCCGGCACATTTTCTTAAACTGGCTGTGGCTTAATGAGCTGCCGGTAAGAAATGCAATCACACGTTTTTCCCAGATCTTATGCTTACGGTTTACAATGCCTTTCTCCAGTTCATATGGGCGCATGCGATAAATACATTTCATAAGAATATCACCAAACACAGCGGCATACACAACAGCCTTCACCAGCGGAAGAGTAAGCTTAAATCCAGGGTTGCTCTCCAGACCGCTAAGGTTAAGGGAGATAACCGGAACCTGTTCCATTCCCGCCTTCTTAAGGGCACGGCGGATAAAAGCAATATAGTTGGACGCACGGCATCCACCGCCTGTCTGGGACATGATAACTGCAGTCTTGTTCAGGTCGTATTTGCCTGATAAAAGAGCGTCCATAATCTGTCCCACAACGATCAGGGAAGGATAGCAGGCATCATTATTTACATATTTCAGACCTACATCAACAGCGTGCTTATTGTCATTTGGAAGCACCTCCAGATGATAGCCGTTTGCATTAAAAGCAGCTTCCAATAAGGAGAAGTGCACCGGTGACATCTGCGGGCAGAGGATGGTGTAATCCTTGCGCATCTCCTTGGTAAACGCAACCTTTTCAATAGAGGACGGTTTAATGGTGCGCTCCCTTTTCTGTGCATCCTTTGCACGGAGGGCTGCAAGAAGAGATCTGACACGGATCCTTGCGGCACCAAGGTTGTTAACCTCATCAATTTTTAGGCAGGTGTAAATCTTGCCGCTGCCATCCAGAATTTCGTAAACCTCATCGGTGGTGACCGCGTCAAGTCCGCAGCCAAAGGAGTTCAGCTGGATCAGATCCAGATCATCACGGGTTTTCACAAAGTTTGCTGCTGCATACAGTCTGGAGTGGTACATCCACTGGTCATTGACACGAATCGGGCGCTCAACAGGTACCAGATGGGAAACAGAATCCTCAGTGAGGACTGCCACACCATAGCTGTTGATCAGATCCGGGATACCGTGATGAATCTCAGGGTCAATATGGTAAGGACGACCAGCCAGAACGATGCCCCGGCGGCCTGTCTCCTTCAGGTACTGAAGTGTCTCCTCACCTTTTTTCTCAATGTCCTTATGTACGGCAGCCATTTCCTCCCATGCCTTGTGAGCGGCTTCCTTCACCTCAGATTCCGGGATATCCGGGAAAATCTCAGTCAGTCTCTTTGTAACGATCTCTTCAGAGGTCAGGGCCAGGAACGGATTCATAAAGGTAATGGACGGATCGTGAAGCTCGTCCACATTGTTCTTAATATTCTCTGCATAAGAGGTAACGATAGGGCAGTTGTAGTGGTTGACTGCATCCGGGAATTCATTTCGCTCGTAAGGGATACACGGGTAGAAAATGAATTTCACACCATTTTTGATCAGCCAGGTCACATGTCCGTGGGCAAGCTTGGCCGGATAGCACTCGGATTCACTTGGAATGGATTCAATGCCCAGTTCATAAATCTTTCTGGTGGAGGTAGGAGAAAGCACTACCTGATATTTCAGCTCAGTAAAGAAGGTATACCAGAAAGGATAATTCTCAAACATATTTAAAACTCGCGGAATACCAACTTTTCCCCGGGTAGCCTTATCCGGTGAAAGAGGAGGATAGGAGAAAAGCCGTTTGTACTTGTATTCGTAAAGGTTGGGGATATGATCCTTATTCTTCTCCTTACCAATACCGCGCTCACAGCGGTTACCGCTTACGAACTGACGCCCGCCAGTGAATTTGTTGATGGTAAGACGACAGTTATTGGTACATCCGTGGCAGTTGGCCATGGAGGTGGTATATTTCAGCTCGTTGATCTTGTCAATGGAAAGCATGGTGGTTTCACGGCCTTCTGCGTGGTAGCGCTCCTTGGCAATGAGGGCAGCACCGAAAGCTCCCATAATACCGGCAATGTCAGGACGAATCGCCTCACAGCCTGCTATACGCTCAAAGCTTCGAAGTACACCGTCGTTGTAGAAGGTTCCGCCCTGTACCACAATATGACGTCCCAGCTCTTTGGCATCGGAAACCTTGATAACCTTGTAAAGCGCATTCTTAATAACAGAGTATGCAAGACCTGCGGAAATATCAGCTACGGATGCGCCTTCCTTCTGGGCCTGCTTTACCTTGGAGTTCATAAATACGGTACATCTTGTTCCAAGGTCAATCGGGTGTTCTGCAAAAAGGGCAGCCTTGGCGAAATCCTGTACGGAGTAGTTCAGAGACTTGGCGAAAGTTTCGATAAAGGAACCGCATCCGGAGGAACATGCCTCGTTCAGCTGTACACTGTCTACGGTCTGATTACGGATCTTGATGCATTTCATATCCTGTCCGCCGATATCGACGATACAGTCAACCTCCGGGTCGAAGAAAGCTGCTGCATAGTAATGGGAAACGGTCTCAACTTCCCCCTCATCCAGCAGAAGAGCGGCCTTCATCAGAGCCTCGCCGTAGCCTGTGGAACAGGAAAATGCAATGTGGGCATCCTCTGGAAGAATGCTGTAGATCTCCTGGATAGAACGGATGGCTGTCTTAAGCGGGCTTCCGTTATTATTGCTGTAGAAGGAGTAAAGCAAGGTTCCGTCCTCACCTACAAGAGCAGTCTTGGTGGTGGTGGAGCCTGCATCGATACCCAGATAGCAGTTTCCGTGATATTGGGAAAGATCGCCCTTCTTTACCTGATAGGCACTCTGACGCTTATTAAATGCCTCATAGTCTTCCTCCGTGGCAAAAAGAGGCTCCATACGTTCTACCTCGAAATCCAGTTTGATGGAGTTCTTCAGGCGGTTTGTCATATCTGTAAGGGAAACTGTTACCTCATCCTTCGCATTCATAGCAGAACCCATAGCTGCGAAAAGATGGGAATTTTCAGGTGTGATAGCGTGCTCGTCATCCAGCTTCAGGGTACGGATAAAGGCAGCCTTCAGCTGATCCAGAAAGTGAAGGGGACCACCGAGAAATGCAACATGGCCGCGAATCGGCTTGCCGCAGGCAAGACCGGAAATGGTCTGGTTTACAACTGCCTGGAAAATGGAAGCGGAAAGATCCTCCTTGGTGGCACCATCGTTGATCAGAGGCTGGATGTCAGTCTTGGCAAATACACCGCAGCGGGCTGCGATGGGGTAAAGCGCTTTGTAATTCTTCGCGTATTCGTTCAGCCCGGTAGCATCAGTCTGAAGCAGGGATGCCATCTGATCGATGAAAGAACCGGTACCTCCTGCGCAGATACCATTCATACGCTGCTCAATATTGCCGCCTTCGAAGTAGATGATCTTGGCATCCTCACCGCCAAGCTCGATGGCAACATCCGTCTGGGGCGCAATCTTCTGAAGAGAAGTGGATACCGCAATTACCTCCTGTACAAAAGGAACGCCAAGGTGGTTGGCGAGTGTAAGTCCGCCGGAGCCTGTGATTACCGGATGAAGGGTAAGCTCTCCAAGTTTGCCATAAGCTTTCGTCAGAAGCTCCGCCAGTGTTTCCTGGATGTTGGCGAAATGACGCTGGTAATCTGCGAAAAGTAGGGTGTCGTTTTCATCAAGTATTGCAATTTTGACAGTGGTGGAACCAATGTCAATTCCTAATGTATATTTGTTGCTCATGTAAAGAATATGCCTCCTCATCTGTTGCATATGTGCTTAAATCGTTACCAGTGAATAGTAACCTTAAATCTTCTTATTTATATGTGAAAAATTAAATGCAAATATTCCGTAATATTATACGATACCCCGGCTTAAATGACAATGTAAAAGTTTAACAAGGATTCTTGCAGCAAGTGTTGAATTTTCGTTTATTTCGGGCTATAATGAATAAAGTTTTTGGTAAAAAGAAAGGATTCACATATGGCAAAATATACACTTATGAAAACAGAAGGCCGTGCCAAGCGTGCCCAGTTTGAGACAGTACATGGAACCATCCAGACACCTGTGTTTATGAACGTAGGAACTGTTGGAGCCATCAAGGGTGCAGTATCCACCATGGATCTGAAGGATATCGGAACCCAGGTTGAGCTTTCCAATACCTATCATCTCCATGTAAGAACAGGAGACAAGCTGATCAAGGAATTTGGCGGACTTCACAAATTTATGGTCTGGGACAGACCGATTCTCACTGATTCCGGCGGCTTTCAGGTGTTTTCCCTGGCAGGACTTCGTAAGATCAAGGAAGAGGGGGTCTATTTCCAGTCCCATATTGACGGTCATAAGATTTTTATGGGACCAGAGGAGAGTATGCAGATCCAGTCTAATCTGGGCTCTACCATTGCCATGGCATTTGACGAATGTCCAAGCAGTGTGGCAAGCAGAGAATATGTACAAGCTTCTGTAGACCGCACTACCAGATGGCTGGAGCGCTGCAAGGCAGAGATGGCCAGACTGAACGGGCTGCCGGATACAGTGAATAAAGAGCAGCTGCTTTTCGGAATCAATCAGGGAGCTATCTATGCAGATATCCGTATTGCGCATGCAGATACCATTTCCAAACTGGATCTGGACGGCTACGCAGTTGGCGGTCTTGCAGTTGGGGAAACTCATGAGCAGATGTATCATATTCTGGACGAAGTCGTGCCTCACCTTCCGCAGAACAAACCTACCTATCTGATGGGAGTAGGTACTCCTGCCAATATTCTGGAAGGAGTCGCAAGAGGAATCGACTTCTTTGACTGCGTATATCCAAGCCGTAACGGACGTCATGGACATGTGTACACCAATCGCGGTAAGCTGAATCTGTTTAATGCGAAATATGAATTGGATCCGTCCCCAATCGAAGAGGGATGTCAGTGTCCTGCCTGTCAGCATTACAGCAGAGCCTATATCCGCCACCTTCTGAAAGCGAAAGAAATGCTGGGAATGCGCCTTTGCGTGCTTCATAATCTTTACTTCTACAATCACCTGATGGAGGAAATCCGGGATGCACTGGATCAGGGCAATTTTGCAGAATATAAAGAAATGCGTCTGGCTGGTTTTGAAGAGGGAAAAATTAACAGCAGATACAGTAAATGAAATTAATATAAAAAATCGGAAAAATACTTGAAGAATCAAATTATTTTGTGTATTATATACTATAATGCGCTGGTGAAAAAGACAGGGCGTGATAGTAAGATACAGGAGGAATAGCAAATGGACGCATCAAGCGGAATGAGTATGGGATTTACCATCGTATGGCTGGTTGTACTTTTCGGTATTATGTATTTTCTGATGATCAGACCTCAGAAGAAAGAGCAGAAGAGAGTACAGGCGATGCTCAGCGATATGGCTGTAGGTGACAGTATTGTAACTACAAGCGGCTTCTACGGTGTCATCATCGACATGACAGAAGAAGACGTGATCGTAGAGTTCGGTAACAATAAGAACTGCCGTATCCCTATGAGGAAACAGGCAATTGCCGAAGTTGAGAAAGCAGAGCAGGCTTCTGCATAATCAGATTCATCCGAATATGACAGAAACTAAGAACAGGCTTCATTCCATAAAGGGATGGGGCCTTTTTTCTTCCGTGAATGTTTTTTGAGAATGGGAAAAAAGGCAGTTTTTTGACAGTTTTTTACTTTAACATGTTGAAATATTAAAGAAAGTGCGTTATTATAATAACAATTATCCATTGGTGTCAGGCGAGAGGTGATTTTCCGCTGGCATTCAGAAACGAAGGAGAGGAAATTATTATGAATTACAACATTTCACTGATCCCCGGAGACGGAATCGGTCCGGAAATCGTTGCAGAAGCAAAAAAAGTTCTGGACAAAGTATGTGAGAAATATGGACATACTTTTTCTTATTCTGAAGTACTTTTAGGCGGAGCTTCCATTGATGTACATGGAGTACCGCTTACAGACGAGGCAATCGCTACAGCGAAAGCTTCTGATGCAGTTCTTATGGGCTCTATCGGTGGAGATGCCAAGACATCCCCATGGTATAAGCTGGAGCCATCCAAACGCCCGGAGGCAGGACTTCTTGCCATTCGTAAGGCACTGAATCTTTTTGCAAACCTTCGCCCTGCATATTTATACAACGAACTTCGTGCAGCATGCCCTCTTCGCGATGAGATCATTGGAGACGGATTTGACATGATCATCGTACGAGAGCTTACAGGCGGTCTTTATTTTGGCGAAAGAAAAACAGTAGAAGAGAACGGTGTAAAGAAAGCCATCGATACCCTTTCCTACAACGAAAACGAGATTCGCAGAATTGCCATCAAGGCATTTGACATTGCCATGAAACGCCGCAAAAAAGTAACAAGCGTTGACAAGGCAAATGTTCTGGATTCCTCCAGACTTTGGAGAAAAGTAGTAGAAGAGGTAGCGAAGGATTACCCGGAAGTTACTCTTGAGCATATGCTGGTTGACAACTGTGCAATGCAGCTGGTGAGAGATCCCAAGCAGTTTGATGTTATTCTCACTGAGAATATGTTCGGCGATATTCTTTCTGATGAGGCCAGCATGGTGACAGGATCTATCGGAATGCTTTCCTCTGCCAGCCTGAACGAGACAAAATTTGGTCTTTATGAGCCAAGCCATGGCTCTGCACCTGATATTGCAGGTCAGAATAAGGCCAACCCGATCGCAACCATCCTTTCCGCAGCCATGATGCTTCGTTTTTCCCTGGATCTGGATGAGGAAGCAAATGCAGTTGAGACTGCTGTACAGAAGGTTCTGACTGCCGGATACCGTACCGGTGACATTATGTCTGAGGGATGCACTCTGGTTGGAACGAAAGAGATGGGTGACCTGATCGCTAAGGAAATTTAGAATTCGAAATAAACAAAAAGCAAATGGATCATTTTTCCCGGCTATGAAGCAAAAAGGAGATATAAGTTATGAGAAGTGACGCAGTAAAAACAGGCACACAGCAGGCACCTCACCGTTCCCTGTTCAATGCCCTTGGAATGACAAAAGAAGAAATGGAGCGTCCATTAGTAGGAATCGTTTGTTCCTATAATGAGATCGTACCAGGCCACATGAACCTGGATAAAATCGCACAGGCCGTAAAGCTTGGCGTGGCAATGGCTGGAGGAACTCCGGTCATGTTCCCTGCAATCGCTGTCTGTGACGGTATTGCAATGGGACATATCGGTATGAAATATTCTCTTGTAACAAGAGACCTGATCGCAGATTCCACAGAGGCCATGGCACTGGCTCACCAGTTTGACGCTCTTGTTATGATCCCGAACTGTGACAAGAACGTACCGGGACTTCTGATGGCAGCAGCCAGAATCAACGTTCCTACCGTATTCGTAAGCGGAGGCCCGATGCTGGCTGGTCACTTAAACGGACACAAGACAAGTCTTTCCAGCATGTTTGAGGCTGTTGGTGCTTACGCAGCAGGCAAGCTTACAGAGGAAGGCCTGACTGAGTGTGAGAACAAAACATGTCCGACCTGCGGTTCCTGTTCCGGTATGTACACTGCAAACAGTATGAACTGCCTTACTGAGGTTCTTGGTATGGGACTGAAAGGAAACGGAACCATCCCGGCTGTATATTCCGAGCGTATCCGTCTTGCAAAGCATGCAGGAATGCAGGTTATGGAAATGTACCGCCGCAACATCCGTCCAAGAGATATTATGACAAAAGAGGCACTTCTGAATGCCCTTACGGTAGATATGGCTCTTGGCTGTTCCACAAACAGTATGCTTCATCTTCCGGCAATTGCACATGAGATTGGCTGGGATTTCGATATCAGCTTTGCAAATGAAATCAGTGCAAAGACTCCGAACATCTGCCACCTTGCACCTGCAGGCCCTACCTACATGGAAGACCTGAACGAAGCAGGCGGCGTATACGCAGTTATGAACGAGCTGAATAAGAAGGGACTCCTTCACACAGAGTGCATGACTGTAACCGGAAAAACAGTAGGCGAGAATATCAAGGACTGTGTAAACCTGAACCCGGAAGTAATCCGCCCGATCGACAATCCATACAGTACCACAGGCGGACTTGCTGTACTTCGGGGCAACCTTGCACCAGACGGAAGCGTTGTAAAACGTTCTGCAGTTGTTGCGGAGATGATGGTTCATGAAGGACCTGCAAGAGTTTTTGACTGCGAGGAAGATGCAATCTCAGCAATCAAAGGCGGCAAGATCGTAGAAGGTGACGTTGTTGTCATCCGTTATGAGGGACCGAAGGGTGGTCCTGGAATGAGAGAAATGCTGAATCCTACCTCTGCAATCGCAGGTATGGGACTTGGTTCTTCTGTAGCTCTTATTACAGACGGACGTTTCAGCGGTGCGTCCAGAGGCGCTTCCATCGGACATGTTTCACCAGAGGCAGCAGTAGGCGGTCCCATCGCCCTTGTTGAGGAAGGGGATATCATCAGCATCAATATTCCGGAACTGAAGCTGGAACTGAAGGTTTCTGATGAAGAGCTTGCAGCAAGAAAAGCAAAATGGCAGCCGAGAGAGCCGAAGGTTACAACCGGATACCTGGCAAGATATGCAGCAATGGTTACTTCCGGAAACCGCGGTGCGATTCTCGAGGTTCCGAAAGCGAAATAATAAGATTCTTATCCGGACATGTGAATAGAATTATGGTTCATGAAAGCATGGTTCTTTCATAGCAAATGTCCGGGATTTTACAGTATAATATACCAGGAGGAAACAAAATTGCAGCTTACAGGAGCGGAGATCATCATAGAATGTTTGCTGGAGCAAAGTGTGGATACCGTTTTCGGATATCCAGGCGGAGCTATTCTGAACGTTTATGACGCCCTTTACCGATACAGTGATAAAATTAAACATGTACTTACTTCCCATGAGCAGGGAGCTTCCCACGCGGCAGACGGTTACGCCCGTGCGACAGGAAAGGTCGGAGTGTGTCTGGCAACTTCCGGCCCAGGTGCAACCAACCTGGTAACCGGAATTGCCACCGCGTGTATGGACTCTGTTCCTGTGGTAGCAATTACCTGTAATGTTGGAACTGCCCTTCTTGGAAAAGATTCCTTCCAGGAAGTTGATATCGCAGGCATTGTAATGCCTGTGACAAAACACAGCTATATTGTCAAAGATGTAACAAAACTTGCAGACACCATCCGCAAAGCTTTTATCATCGCCAAAAGCGGTCGTCCTGGTCCGGTACTCGTAGATGTGCCAAAGGACGTAACCGCAGCAAAATGTGAATATATCCGTCACACCATCACAGCCGTAGAGCCGAAGGTTGACACCATCCGTCCGAAGGATGTGGATACAGCAGCCCAGATGATCGCAGCAGCGAAAAAGCCATTTATTTTTGTTGGCGGCGGTGCTGTGATCGCAGATGCATCTGAAGAAGTCCGTGCACTTGCCCACAAGATCCAGGCTCCGGTCTGCGACAGCCTTATGGGAAAAGGGGCTTTTTCCGGAGAGGATGAGCTTTACACAGGTCCGGTTGGAATGCATGGAACCAAAACTTCCAACTACGCAATGTGCGAGTGTGACCTTCTGATCACTCTTGGTGCACGCTTCAGCGACCGTGTGACAGGAGATACAAAGACCTTCGCACCGAAGGCAAAGATCCTGCAGATTGATGTAGATGCAGCGGAGATCAACAAGAATATTGCAGTTGATGCCTCCGTGATCGGAGATCTGAGGGAAGTGCTGAAGCTTCTCCTTGTGAAAATCCCGGAAAAGCGCCATGATGAATGGGTACAGCATATTCAGGATATGAAAGCTAAGTATCCGCTGAATTACGATCATTCCCAGCTTACCGGACCCTACGTGATCCAGAAGCTTTATGAACTGACAGGTGGAGATGCAATCGTTTCCACAGATGTAGGACAGCACCAGATGTGGGCTGCCCAGTATTTCAAATTTAAGGAGCCGAGAACCTTCCTGACATCAGGAGGGCTTGGTACCATGGGTTACGGCCTTGGCGCAGCAATCGGAGCAAAGATGGGCTGCCCGGACAAAACCGTGGTAAATATAGCAGGAGACGGCTGTTTCCGTATGAACATGAACGAGATCGCCACGGCAGTTCGCTGCGGCAAACCTCTTGTCCAGATCATTCTGAACAATCATGTTCTGGGAATGGTACGTCAGTGGCAGACTCTGTTCTATGAACAAAGATATTCTCAGACCATCTTAAATGATGGTGTGGACTTCGTGAAAGTTTCTGAAGCAATGGGAGCAAAAGCAATCCGTGTTACGAAGATGGAAGAAGTAGAGCCTGCACTTAAGATGGCGCTTTCATCAGAGGGTCCGGTAGTTCTCGATTGCTGGATCGACCAGGATTTAAGCGTATATCCTATGGTTCCTGCAGGAGCAAGTTTAGACGAGGTATTTGATGAGGAGGATGTGAAGAAATGAGCAGAGTGTACAATTTTTCCGCAGGACCGGCGGTCCTTCCAGAAGAGGTGTTGAAAGAAGTCGCAGATGAAATGATGGATTACAATGGTACCGGCATGTCCGTTATGGAAATGAGCCACAGAAGTGCTGCATTCCAGGAAATCATTGACACAGCTGAGAAGGATCTTCGTGAGCTGATGAATATTCCGGACAACTATAAGGTACTTTTCCTTCAGGGCGGCGCTTCCCAGCAGTTTGCCATGATCCCAATGAACCTTATGAAAAATAAGGTGGCTGACTACATTGTAACCGGTCAGTGGGCAAAGAAAGCATACCAGGAAGCACAGAAATACGGAAAAGCAAACAAGATTGCTTCTTCCGAGGATAAGACTTTCTCTTACATTCCGGATTGCAGCGATCTGCCGATCAGCCCGGATGCAGACTATGTTTATATCTGTGAGAACAACACCATTTATGGAACCAAGTTCAAAGAGCTTCCAAATACAAAAGGCAAAACACTTGTGGCAGATGTATCCTCCTGTTTCCTTTCCGAGCCGGTTGATGTAAGCAAATATGGTATTATCTATGGCGGCGTTCAGAAGAACATCGGACCTGCAGGTATGGTAATCGCCATTATCCGCGAGGATCTGATCACAGAAGATGTTCTTCCGGGAACACCTACCATGCTTACCTATAAGACACATGCAGACGCTGGTTCCCTTTATAATACACCGAATGCATATTGCATCTACGTATGCGGTAAAGTTTTCAAATGGCTGAAGAAAATGGGCGGTCTGGAAGAGATGAAGAAACGCAACGAGGAGAAAGCAAAGATCCTTTACGATTTCCTTGATTCCAGCAAGCTTTTCCATGGCACCGTTGTTCCGAAAGACCGTTCTCTTATGAATGTTCCTTTTGTAACAGGAGATAAAGAGATGGATGCGAAATTCGTTGCTGAGGCTGCCAAGGCAGGTCTTGTGAACCTGAAAGGCCACAGAACCGTTGGCGGTATGAGAGCAAGTATTTATAACGCAATGCCAAAGGCTGGTGTGGAAGCGCTGGTTGCATTCATGAAAAAGTTTGAGGAGGAAAATGCCTGATGTTTCAGTATCATTGCCTGAATCCTATTGCCCAGAAAGGCCTGGACATTTTTGATGATAATTATAAAAAAGCAGATACTCTGGATGACTGCCAGGCAGTTCTTGTAAGAAGTGCCAAGCTGCATGACATGGAGCTGCCGGAGAGTGTTGCTGTGATCGCACGTGCCGGAGCCGGAGTCAATAACATTCCGGTGAAAGAGTGTGCAGAGAAAGGCATCGTTGTATTTAATACTCCTGGAGCCAATGCAAATGGTGTAAAGGAGCTGGTTCTTGCCGGTATGCTTCTTGCTTCCCGTGACATTGTGGGAGGTATTGAGTGGGTACAGAGAGAAAAAGACCAGGAAGATATTGATAAGCTTGCTGAGAAACAGAAGAAACAGTTTGCAGGCTGTGAGATCATGGGCAAAAAGCTTGGTATCATCGGTCTTGGTGCTATCGGAAGCATGGTGGCAAATGCAGCAGCTTCCCTTGGGATGGAGGTTTATGGATATGATCCATACATTTCCATCGATGCAGCATGGAACCTTTCCCGTACTATTAAGCACAGCAAGAGCTTAGATGAGATTTACAGCAAGTGCGATTATATCACTGTACATGTACCGCTTCTGGATTCCACAAAGAAGATGATCAACAAAGAGGCTTTTGATAAGATGAAAGACGGTGTTGTACTTCTGAACTTTGCCCGTGACCTTCTGGTTGACGAGGATGCGCTGATTGAGGCGCTGAACAGCGGCAAGGTGAAAAAGTATGTAACGGACTTTGCCAACCATACAGTTGCAGGTCATGAGGGCATTCTGGTAACTCCTCATCTTGGAGCATCCACAGAGGAATCTGAGGAGAACTGTGCAGTTATGGCTGTGAAGGAGGTTCGTGATTTCCTTGAGAATGGTAATATCAAAAACTCCGTAAACTTCCCGAACTGTGATATGGGTACCTGCGTAGCAGTAGGACGTATTGCCATTACACATAAGAACATTCCTAACATGATCAGCCAGCTGACCAAGATCCTTGGTGCTGAGGGCCTGAACATTGCAGACATGACCAACAAGAGTAAAGGTGAGTATGCGTATACTCTGATCGATCTGGAGAGTGCAGCTTCCGCAGAGGCGCTAGATGCGCTGAAGGCTATTGAAGGTGTTTCAAAGGTTCGCGTGGTGAAATAAATTCGAATACAGATAATTGACATTAAGACAACAGAATGTTAATATAAGTATAGAAAAAGAGTATTGCCGATAGACGGTTAGTCCATATACTGGTTAGCAAAAATTGCCGCTTAGTTTACAGACAGGGCGGCTATTTTTGTGTATTATTTACATCTTTACCCAATGTGTATCCTATTGTAAAGCAGGTTAAGCCGAAGCTTACAACTGCTATAAGGTCAACAATACTCATTGGCTTAGCCCTCCTTTCCACTGAATTCCCTTACGGGTTTCTATGTAATCAGAGGGTCACAGTCCCTCTGTTGAAGGACTAACCGCCTACCGTTATGGCAACACCCATATAATAATTATATCAGCTTTGGTAAGGAAACACAACCTGGATATTTAACAATAGAATAAAAAATATTTTAATAATAAAAACAGAAACAACTAATTCGGAAGAATTAGTTGTTCCTGTTTTTATTGTTTATATGTTTTATTTTTTATGTAGATTATCTGCCATTCTTTGCAATAAATTCCTCAACCTCTTCGCGAGTTGGCATCACGCGGAGAGCACCCTTGCGGGTAGTGATAAGAGATGCGCCTGCGTTTGCGAAGGTAAGCATTTCCATCAGGTTCTCGTCGGAGAGGTCTTCCAGACCGTGCTCCAGAACATAGTTCAGGATGCTGGCACAGAAGGTGTCTCCGGCACCTGTGGTCTCAATGGTGTGCTCCTGAAGGAATGGAGCGCATTCTACGCGGCGTCCCTTGTAATAAGCGCGGCTTCCGTCTTTACCCATGGTGATAAGAACCAGCGGGATGTGATATTTCTCTTCGATCAGCGCAGCACCCTTGTCATAGTCTGTAGTATCGAAAAGGAATTCCACTTCGTTGTCAGAAATCTTCAGAACGTCACATTTGGTAAGACCGTACTCAATCTCGACACGGGCATCCTCAAGGGATTTCCAGAGTGGCGGGCGCAGATTCGGGTCAAAGGTGATGATACAGCCGGCTTCTTTTGCCACCTCAATGGCGTGACGTGTAGCTTCACGTACGCCCTCATGGGTAGAAGAGAGAGTTCCGAAATGGAAAATACGGGAGTCGCGGATCAGGTCATCCGGAACCTCATCCTTTGTCAGCATCATGTCAGCACCTGGATTACGATAGAAGGAGAAGTCTCTGTCTCCATCCGGATAGGTGTGGACAAATGCCAGTGTGGTATGTACTTCTTCATCCATAATAAGAGCTCTTGTATCAATTCCAACTTCTTCCACAGCAGCCTTCAGCTGGTTTCCGAACATATCCTTTCCAACTTTTCCGATAAAAGCGGTTTTCTTGCCAAGGCGCTCAAGCATAGCCAGAACATTACATGGAGCTCCGCCCGGGTTCGCTTCCATGATTGGGTTGCCCTGCGCGCTGGTTCCATTCTCGGTGAAATCGATGAGAAGCTCGCCAAGTGCAGTCACGTCGTAGTTTCGATTACTCATTGAAAAATCCTCCTTAGGTGTTTTCAAAATCATATACCAATAATTTAACGCAGAGGTGTGTATTTGTCAAACAAATTTCTTTCTTTTTCCCGCTTAAAATGGTAAAATAGAAATATCAAAATTATGGTCGGATCGATGGGAAAAATATAACAATATTAACATATTTTCCGGAAATCCGACAGTCCGTGAAAATTGGCGGGGAAATGGAGAGACTTATGAGCAAAACAGTATATGATTATATGGACTGGCCAGAAATTGAAGCGGTTGTATACGGGGAAGAGACAGCGCCAAGAGATGTGATGGGACCCAGACTGACACCGGATGGTGTACTGATACAGGGCTTTTTTCCGGAAGCCAGAGCTGCGGCAGTGGTTACAGGGCGCACGAAATATGAAATGGAGCTGGAGGACGAGGCTGGCTATTATGCAGTGCTGATCCCAGGCAGAAGAATTCCGGATTATGAATTTCAGGTAGAGTTTGAGAAGGAGACGAAGAACTTTAAGGATGCCTACGCATTTGGCGGACTTCTCACAGAAGAGGATGAAAGAGCCTTCCTTGGCGGCGTATATTATGAAGCCTATAAGAAAATGGGCGCACATCCCATGGTGATGAATGGGGTAGCAGGCACTCATTTCGCAGTGTGGGCACCCAATGCAGTTCGGGTAAGTGTGGTTGGCGAATTCAATAATTGGGATGGCAGAGCACTCCCCATGCATAAGATGCCCATGTCAGGCCTTTTTGAACTTTTTATCCCGGGAGTAAAGGCGGGGGACGCCTATCGTTATGAAATTAAGGCAAAAGGGGATGTGCTCCTTCAGAAAGCAGATCCTTATGGAAACAGAACCCAGCCTGCACCATTGTGGAATTCTGTTGTAGCGGATGTCTCTGATTTTACATGGAATGACAGCAGTTGGATGGCTGAACGTAAGAAATATGATGGCCGCAGGCAGCCGGTTTCCATTTATGAGACAAGCCTGGGACAGTGGGAATCAGGGAAAGAGCTGGTGACCTTTGCGAAAGAAAAGGGATATACCCATGTGGAACTTCATCCGGTTATGGAATTTCTGGAGGATGGTTCAGATGGATATCCTACATCTGCATATTTTGCAGTCAGCACACGTTATGGCACACCAGCAGATTTTGCAGCGCTGGTAGATGAGCTTCATCAGGTGGGAATAGGCGTGATCCTTGACTGGTCACCGGCTCAGTTCCCGAGATACGCAGGTGGTCTGGAGAAATTTGACGGAACGCCCCTTTATGAAGTGAAAGACCCGGAAATGGCAGTCCACCCGATGTGGGGCACCATGCTTTATAATTATGACAGCCCTATGGTAATGGATTTCCTGATTTCCAATGCCTGTTTCTGGCTGGAGGTTTTCCATGTGGACGGGCTTCGTATGGATGATGTAGATGCCATGCTTTATCTGGATTATGGAAGAAAGGATGGATGGACACCGAATATGTATGGCTCCAATGAGAACCTTCCTGCCATTGAATTTCTGAAGCATCTGAATTCCATTGTGAAGAAGCGTGATCCAGGAGCACTTCTGATCGCACAGGAGGATGGTCTGTGGCCGGAGCTGACTGACAGTGTGGAGAATGATCACATTGGGTTTGATTATAAGTGGAGTGGCGGATGGACAAGAGATTTCCTGTTCTATCTGTCAGTAGATCCGATTTTGCGGAAGAATTATCATGACCAGCTGACTTTGTCCACCTTATATGCATATTCTGAGCATTATATTCTGACTCTTGGAAACAGAGATGTGGGAAGCCTGAATGAGTTTATGGCGAAACTTCCGGGAGATGAGAAGCAGAAGCTGGCACAGGTGAGAGAGGCTTATTCCTATATGATGGTGCATCCTGGCTGTAAAATGATGGCACCGGGGACTGATATGCCGGAGGGACTTGCCAAATGCATTCAGGCGTTGAATACCCTTTATAAGAGTTCGCCTGCTCTTTATCAGATGGATGATGAGTATGACGGATTTGAGTGGGTTCAGCTGATGAAATACGAGGAGAATGTGATCACTTTCCTGCGTAAGACAGAGAAACCAGAGGAAACGCTGCTTGTAATCTGTAATTTCGCCGCAATACCCTACGAGAATTACCAGGTGGGCATGCCTTTTGCAGGAAAATATAAAGAAATCTTTAATAGCGATGCAGTAGAATTCGGCGGAGAGGGTGTAGTGAATTCTCGTGTGAAGACAGCAAAAGCAGAAGAGTGCGATGAACGGGAGTATTCTATTAAGGTGAAGCTGCCGGCACTTGGTGTGAGCATTTACAGCTGCACTCCCGGGAAAGCCCCAGCCAGGAAGAAAGTGACCGCAGCGAAAACTGCGAAAGATAAGACTGCGAAAGATAAGACTGCAGGAAAACTGGTAAGGACTGTGAAGGCAAAAACTCCAGCAAAGAAGTCAGTAAAGGAAGAAAAAGCTACGAAAGTAGAAGAAGCTGTCAAGGCAGAGAAAAAGGCAGAAACAGTGAAGAAAAGAGCCACAGTAAAAAATGACAATAACAAAGCAGACAGAAATAAATAGCCAATAAGTAATAAAATAGCAAAAAAGACTGTATTTACATATCTGAATTTCAGATGTGAGGAATGCAGTCTTTTTGAATCTTTTTACAATAAGAAAGTAGCGAAGCAGATCAGAAATATCCGATTGATGCAAATAAAAAAAGCTGGAAATGAGACTCGAACTCACGACCCCTTCATTACGAGTGAAGTGCTCTACCGACTGAGCTATTCCAGCTTATGGAATGATAAGTGTATAAAAATTTATACACTTATCAGACACAAAAGATATTTTAAGTTATAAGCAGCCATTTGTCAAGAAAATCTTGGGTAAAAATTCTGATTTATCGTGGGTGAAAATTCTGATTATACGATTTTAAACCAGTCTTTTTCCTCAAACTCAACTACCGTACAGTCATTGGCATAAGTACATTCCGGTAAAATGATCATTGCATGAAGGACATCGTTGTTTACTGGCAGAGGACATAAATGCCAGATAGCGGCATTGATCTTTACCATACATCCTTTGGGAACAAGGAAGGCCTTTGTAAGTTCCGGGACTGGTGTACCGGCAGATGCAGGAGCAACATGAATGATCATATCATCATCCAGAGCTACGATGCCTTCCCAGGTGGTTGTGTGGTATTCTGCCATCTTAACGATTCGCTCATCTTTGCGTACGGCAATGGGAGAAAATCCCATACTTCCCATACAGGTACCTGAGATACGATCCGGATAAAATTTGTGGATTTCGCCCTGTAAAGGATAACCTTCCGGTTCAGTCATGGAACAGTAGGTGCCAAAGGGCGCAAAATCTGTTGGATTAATTTTTACAGCTGTAATTTCTTTCATGGTAAACCTCCTCAAATGTAGTAAAAACCCTTGAAGCTATTGTATCATGGTGTTGGAAAAAGCTCAATAAATATCTTTAAATGGATAGTGTGAATAAAGAAAGGCAGTTAATATTTTTAATAAAAGTTTTATAGATTTAAGAACGCAGTATGTGTTATTATAAAAATGTAGATAAAGTTCATAAAGAAAGGCTTGTGGTGAATGAAAGTACCAAACAAATTGTCAAAAATGCTTTCTACCGCAGGAGAAAAGGCAGCGTATGATAACGCATGTAAGAAATTATTGTCAAACAAGATTATTCTTGCATGGATTATGAAAAGCTGTCTGCAGGAGTACAGGGAGTGTGCAATACAGGAAATTGCAGAGAAATACATAGAAGGAGATTTGTATGTTTCTGAAATTCCAGTATATCCGGATGAAGAAACTCCCGAATTGATAAAAGGACTATCTACTGAAGATACGACCATAGCGGAAGGAACAGTAACCTATGATATTCGCTTTAGTGCATTGATACCAGGCACTGACAATCGATTGAGTCTGATCATTAATGTGGAACCTCAGAATAATTATTATCCTGGGTATCCCATCATTAAGCGTAGCATTTATTATTGTTGTAGGATGGTTTCTTCACAGTATGGAACGGTTTTTACAAATTCACATTACGAAAAGATAAAGAAGGTATATAACGTATTCATATGTATAAATCCTCCAAATTACCGAAAAAATACAATTAATCGGTATTCTCTAAAAGAGGAAAATATGATAGGAAATGTACATGAAAAAGAAGAAAATTACGATCTTCTGACAAATGTGATTATATGCCTTGGGGATGCATATGATAAAGAAGCGTCTGGCATCCTGCGAATGTTGGAAGTTTTACTTTCAGATAAACGGAATGCTTCAGAGAAAAGGATGATTTTGCAGGACGATTTTGGAATCCAAATGGAAATGGATTTAGAAAGTGAGGTAACAGATGTGGGACATGTTCTTGACGATGTAGCACAGAGAAATTATGAAAAAGGAGTTTGCGAGAGTTTGGTTTCTTCAATTAAAACTCTTACAGAAACAATGAACTGGTCTGTGGATCAGGCTATGGATGCACTTAAAATTTCTGAAGAAGATAAAGAAGAAATACGTAAAAAATATAATATTGGATAACATTTTGCAAGGGAGCAGAGCCAATTTGGTTCTGCTCCTAATCTGTTAAATGAAAATGAAAAAATATGTTATCAATGGGAAAATAACTGTTTTCAAATGATTCATTCTATGATAGAATACACCTTGATTGCAAACAAAGGAGATGAGGTACATGTCAGGTTATTCCGCCCCAGGCTTTTTAGAAAAGTTGTACCTTTTTTTGAAGAATTATATGGGAATACGGGTTACCGATATAGCAATATACAGTAATGGCGCTGTATAAACATGCACCGTGTTTATGCAGAGATTTTCTGAATGTATGGCTATAGGGGTATCCCGTATTTTTTTCGTACTTCACTTAACATTACAGCAGAGCGTGTTAAAAAAGGCTTTCTTCAAAATGCGTGTCACAATTTGTGGAAGCCTGCAGGAATAATTTTCAAACACGCTCCAGAAAGGAGGAGACAAATGTCTGACTCATTTCTTGAATTAAGAAATCTGAAAAAAAGTTTTACATCAGAAGAATATGTTCTACAGGGAATCAATCTGCAAATTGATCAGGGGGAATTCGTCACCTTGCTGGGTGCTTCCGGCTGCGGCAAGACGACCACTCTTCGCATCATCGCAGGACTTGAGCAGCCGGACAGCGGAAGTGTATGGCTGGAGGGGAAAGATGTGACGAATCTGGAGCCAAACCAGAGAGATGTGAACACGGTATTTCAGAATTATGCCCTTTTTCCCCATATGAACGTGGCGGATAACATCGGGTATGGTCTGAAAATACGAAAAGTACCAAAAGCGGATATAAAGAAAAAGGTTAAGGAAATGCTGGAGCTGGTTCAGCTGGAAGGCTTCGAGAAACGAAAACCTGCGGAGCTCTCCGGCGGACAGAAGCAGCGTGTAGCCATTGCAAGAGCATTGGCAAATAATCCACGTGTACTGCTTCTGGACGAGCCTCTCGGAGCTCTGGATCTGCAGCTTCGACGGACGATGCAATTGGAACTGAAGCGACTGCAGAAGAAGCTGGGAATTACCTTTATCTATATCACTCACGACCAGGAAGAGGCCATTAATATGTCCGATCGGATCGTGGTAATGAATCAGGGGCAGTTTGAGCAGATCGGCACTCCGGATGAGATTTACAACCATCCGAAAACAAGCTATGTGGCAACCTTTGTGGGAAATGCCAATATTTTAAAAGGAAAAGTTGTAGAAATAAATGGCTCTTATGTACAGGTTCAAATAGGTAATGACACTGTTTCCGTTTATACAGAAGAGACTGTAATGGTGGGAGAGCATCTTACTCTGGCTGTGAGAAGCGAAAATATTCTGCTGGATGAAGCTGAAATGGAAAATGTAGTTGAGCAAAATGAAGCTGAGAAAACTGGCAGACATCTTCACGCAACTGTGAAGGAGAAGAATTTCGCTGCAGGTCAGTTGCGAGTTCTGCTTGCTTTGTCTGACGGCACAGAAATCACAGCCAGTCGGTTTGGCATGAATGCAAATATTCAGTCAGGTCAGCAGATAAAATGGTATTTTGATCCGCGAAATGCAGTCGTAGTAGATCGGGAGATTAAGACGAAAGAGCCTGCTGATATGTCAGGAGGAAATCAGTGATGGGCGGTCTCAGTAACAGCCGTGGCAACAGCCAGAAATCTGCACCTGCAAAGAACAGCCACGGCAATAGCAAGGAATCCGTGCCTGTAAAAAAAGTCCGAGGCAACAGCAAGAGTGCTGCATCCGCCAGACACACCCGCGCCACCATCTGGATGATCCTGCCATTATATATTTTCACTTTGATCTTCGTGGCATGCCCTCTTATCTACATGGTAGCCTTAAGCTTTGCCACCCCGGGAGAAGTCCACGGCGTGCAGTGGATCTTTACCCTGGATAATTACCGGAAGCTCCTGGAACCAGTGTACCTGGACACCTTTGTCCAGTCCTTTCAGCTGGCCATTACAAGTACTGTTTTTATCACCCTGATCGGGTATCCGTTTGGCTATTTTATGGCGAAATTACCAGCAGGCGGCAAAAAGAAAGCCATGCTTCTTCTTATGCTTCCCTTCTGGGTAAATTCCCTGATCAGACTTTACGGCTGGATCATCATCCTTCAAAAAAAAGGCGTTCTGAATTTTGTGCTGAAAAAGCTTGGCTTGATCGAGAAGTCGCTGAAAATCATGTACAGCTACCCGGCAATCATCATTGGTATGATATATGTGTTGTTGCCATTTATGATTTTATCAGTATATTCCAGTGCAGAAAAACTGGACTGGTCACTGGTAGAAGCAGCCCGTGATCTGGGGGCAGGTAAGGCAAAGGCCTTCTGGACAGTCAGCTTTAAGCTGACCCTGCCAGGACTTTTGTCCGGTGTGATCCTTACCTTTATTCCATCTATGGGACTGTTTTTCATAGCAGATATCCTGGGCGGAAACAAAGTTGTGCTGGTAGGTAGCCTGATACAGGATCAGATGACCCGGGGAAATAACTGGCCCTTTGCGGCAGCTCTGGCAGTGATCATGATGATCCTTACCACTTTGATGATTCTGCTATACCGCAAGGTCACCAATGCGAAAGAAGTGGAGGGGCTGGGATGATAAAAACACAAAATAATGAAATAGAAGTGCTGAATCCGAAAATGCAAGGTGAAGGCGCCGAGGCTAAAAACGGTACATTAGTTAAAAAGTTTGGAAAGAAGAGAAATACAGGCTTTGGCATGAAACGGAGCACCCGCTTTGAGAAGATATACCTTGGTATCATTTTCTTCTTAATGTACCTCCCAGTAGCCGTAGTCATCATTTTCTCCTTCAATGAGTCCAAGCTGCCTGTCCGTCTCACCGGATTTTCCCTCCAGTGGTACGAAAAGCTTTTCGCAGACAGTGCCATGATGGAAGCACTGGTAAACAGCCTGATCCTTGGCGTGGCCAGCTGCGCGGTTTCAGCAGTTATCGGAACTTTAGGCGCTGTAGGCCTGTCACGGATTCACTGGAAAACAAAAGGCGCATTGGAGTACATTTCCATTTTGCCCCTTATGATACCGGAAATTATTCTGGGTATGGTGCTGATGGCATTTTTCTACATGCTGAACCTGCCCTTCGGAATGCTTACTCTGCTGATCGGACATACGGTATTTTGCATTCCTTATATATTGATGGAAGTAAAAGCCAGACTTGTGGGCATGGATCCTTCCCTTGAGGAAGCTGCCCGGGATCTTGGAGCTACTTCCATGAGAGCCTTCAGGGATATTACACTGCCCCTGATCATGCCTGCTGTGGCATCCGGTTCCCTGCTTGCTTTTGCCATGTCCATGGACGATGTGGTAATCAGTATTTTTATCAATGGACCCAGGCTGTCCACTTTGCCCATTAAGGTGTACACACAGATCAAGACCGGAGTAACCCCGGAAATCAATGCGCTGTGTACCATTATGCTGGCTTTTACGGCAGGAATTCTGCTTGTATATTCCCTTGTGAAAAAGTTGCGCCGGAGATCGCAGTAGATTTGCGGATTGAATATTTCTTACTGGACTGTATCCATGGAATCAAGGCGAGATCAGATACATTCCGGGGAATGGAAAGGGTTGCTGGACGTTATGCAGACAGTGGCCGGAAAGGAGCACACGAATGAACAAACTCATAGAGTTGAAAAATCTCACAAAAAATTTTGATGACCAGCAGGTTCTCCGCGGAATCAATCTGGACATCTATGAGAACGAGTTTCTCACCCTTCTGGGGCCAAGTGGCTGTGGAAAGACCACAACCCTTCGTATTATTGCAGGCTTTGAGGAGCCAAGCGGCGGCGAAGTATTGTTTAACGGAATTGAGATTTCCAAGCTGCCTCCCTATAAGAGAGAGGTAAATACCGTTTTCCAGAAATATGCCCTTTTTCCCCATCTGAATGTGGCAGAGAACATTGGATTCGGTCTGAATCTGAAAAAAGTGGACAAGGACGTGATCGCCCAGAAAGTCACTAGAATGCTGAAAATGGTAGGTCTGGAGGGTTTCGAAAAAAGAGATGTCACCCTGCTCTCCGGCGGACAGCAGCAGCGAGTTGCCATTGCCCGTGCGCTGGTAAATGAGCCGAAAATCCTTCTTCTTGACGAGCCTCTTGGCGCCCTGGATGCGAAAATACGAAAACAGATGCAGATTGAGCTGAAAAAAATCCAACAGGAGGTTGGAATTACCTTCATTTACGTTACGCATGACCAGGAGGAAGCCCTTTCCATGTCTGATACTGTGGTCGTTATGAATAACGGTGAAATTCAGCAGATCGGTTCTCCTACCGATATTTACAACGAGCCCGAAAACCGTTTCGTAGCAGGCTTCATTGGAGAGTCCAATATTATAGAAGGAATTATGATCAGAGATTATCTGGTTCAGTTCGACGGATTTGAATTCGAATGCGTGGACAAAGGCTTTGAGGATAATGAAGAAATCGAGGTTGTGCTTCGTCCTGAGGACCTTGACATTGTGGAACCATCTCAGGCGAAAATCAACGGTGTTGTCCGAAACGTCACCTTCAAAGGCGTTCATTACGAAATTCTCGTAGAAACAGAACTGCGCACCTATAAAGTTCAGACCACCGATTATGCGGAAGTGGGCCGCCAGGTAGGACTGAAATTCGGACCGGAAGACATTCACGTCATGTACAGAATGGGAGCTTATTGATGAAACAGTTTAAGCGCCTGATCATTCCTTACTTTATCTGGGCAATTGTTATCCTTGTGATCCCACTGTTTCTCATTGCCCTGTATGCGTTCACCACAGAAGGAAATGAAGTAATGACACTTTCCTTCACCTGGGGGAATTTTGCCAAATTCCTGGAAGCTACCTACCTAAATGTGATCCTGAAATCCTTCTGGCTGGGACTTCTCACCACCTTTATCTGTCTGGTGCTTGGCTATCCCCTTGCCCTGATCATTGCGAGATGCTCTGAGAAAGTCCAGGGACTTCTCATTATGCTGGTAACCATTCCAATGTGGATCAACATGCTTCTTCGTACCTATGCGTGGATGAATCTTCTTGCAGATAACGGAATCATCAATAACCTTCTGGCAAAAATCGGACTGGGACCTATCAGCATGATGTATACGGATTTTTCCGTAATGGTAGGCCTGATCTGCAACTTTATGCCCTTTATGATCATTCCTATCCATACATCCTTAAATAAAATGGATAAATCCCTGATCGAGGCAGCCTACGATCTGGGAGCCAACCGTTTCCAGACCTTCTGGAAGGTAATCTGGAAGCTGTCCCTGCCAGGGGTGGTAAATGGTATTATGATGGTTTTCCTTCTTGCCATTTCCTCCTTCGTTATCCCGAAGCTTCTGGGAGGCGGACAGTACATGCTCATCGGTAACCTGATCGAGTCCCAGTTTATCTCAGTTGGAGACTGGAATTTCGGAAGTGCCATTTCCATGATTCTGGCGGTGATCATTTTGATTTCCATGAGTCTGATGAAGCGGATGGACAAGGAAAAAGGAGAGTAGGAGAGTATCATGCAGAAAAAAACAAGCTTTTTTCAGAGATTTTATGTGGCCATCTGTCTGGTATTCTTTTACCTGCCAATCCTGGTGACCATGATTTTTTCCTTTAATTCCTCCAAATCCCTGACCAGGTTTACGGGATTCTCCATGAGATGGTATACAGAGCTGCTGCACAATACAGAAGTCAGCAAAGCGGTTTACGTGTCTGTGACCATCGCTATCCTGGCAACTGTGATCTCCACAGTGCTGGGAACCATCACTGCAATTGGTCTTTCCAAGTCCAGGAAGGTGTTAAAGGAAACACTTTTAAATATCAACAACCTGCCCATTTTGAACCCGGATATTGTTACCGCAATCGGACTGATGCTTCTGTTTTCATCACTGGGCTTCCGGAAAGGGTACTTTACCATGCTGCTGGCGCACATTTCTTTTTGTACGCCATATGTGATCACCAGTGTTTATCCCAAGGTGCGAAGCCTTGATCCGAACCTGGCAAATGCAGCCATGGACCTTGGAGCAACTCCGTTCCAGGCATTGACCAAGGTAATCGTGCCCATGATCAAGGATGGCATTTTCGCCGGTGCGCTGCTGGCGTTTACCATGTCCTTTGACGATTTCGTAATTTCGTACTTTGTATCCGGAAACGGTGTAAAGAACATTTCCATTGTGGTCTATAATATGACCAAACGAATCAACCCTACCATCAACGCCCTGTCCACAATTGTAATCCTGGTCATTGTGCTTGTCATGGTTTTTGCCAACGTGCTTCCAAAGATCCTGGAAAAGCATGCCAGCAAGCATGCGAAAAAGATTCAGCGTGTGATCGCCCTTCTGCTGGTTTTCGCCCTTGGCTTCGGACTGATCAAGTGCGGGGGCGGTGCAGCGGAGAACCATGTCCTAAAGGTTTATAATGCAGGAGAATATATGGATCTGGATCTTCTGACACAGTTTGAGCAGGAATATAATTGTACTGTAGTTTACGAAACTTTCGAATCCAACGAAATGATGTACACCAAGCTTTCCGGCGGTGAGTCCTATGACGTGCTGATCCCTTCGGATTACATGATCGAGCGTCTGATTAAAGAGGATTACTTACAGTATATTGACTGGGATCTGATCCCGAATAAGGGCAGCCTGATGGATGAGGTCATGAATAAAAGCTATGATCCGGGAAATCGTTATTCCTGCCCGTACTTCTGGGGAACGGTTGGTATTCTTTATGATACGACTGTGGTTGATCCGGCAGATCTTCAGGAGGGCTGGGATCTTCTCAGGGATACCAAATATAAAGGAAATATTTACATGTATGATTCTGAGCGGGATTCCTTTATGATCGCACTGAAGGCTCTTGGATATTCCATGAATACTACAGATGAGAATCAGATTCAGGAAGCTTACCAGTGGCTGGTTGACCAGAGAAATACCATGGACCCGATTTACGCAGGTGATGACGTCATTGACAATATGATTTCCGGAAACAAGGCTATGGCAGTTGTTTATTCTGGAGATGCTTCTTATATTATAAGCGAAAATCCGAATATGGATTACTTCACACCGAGCCAGGGAACCAATAACTGGTATGATGCAATGGTTATTACGAGGGACTGCAATGAGACAGAGCTTGCCCATCAGTTTATTAATTTTATGCTAAATGAAGAATCTGCTCTTTCCAATACGGAAGAAGTAGGTTATACTTCTCCTGTAAAGAGTGTTTACGAAACTATGATCGAGGGAGACTACGAAGGTGTTTCTTCTTACATTCCGGATTTCGAAAATCCAAACAGTGAGATCTTCCGTTATCAGGAACCGAAAATCAAGCAGAAATATGCGGAGCTGTGGACGAAGATCAAGGCAGAGTAAACATGGAAATTTATAAAAACGGAAACGTGGCTGGCAGAAGCCGGCTGTGTTTTTGAAGAAGAGGAGAATGATTATGAAGAAAAAGGTATTTGCGGTAATTCTTGCTGCAGCAGCAATCTGTGGCAGCCTGTCACCTGTATACGCAGCTGACTCCGAGCTGGTCCTCTATACATGGGAGGGAATGTTCCCGCAGGAGGTCCTGGATGGCTTTGAGGAAGAGACCGGATGTAAGATCGTGTATTCCAACTTTGACACTGACGAAACCATGCTGGAGAAGGTTTCCATGGCAAAAGGCGGAGACTATGATGTGGTAATTGCAGATGACTACATTCTCGAGAAAATCGTGGAAGAGGGTCTTGCCACAAAGCTTGACAAAGACAAAATCTCCAATTGGGAAAACATCAATCCTCTTTATCAGGGACAGTTCTATGATGAGAAGGACGAGTACACCGTGCCATATGGCGCAGGTATTCCGCTGATCGTATACGATCCGGAGGAGGTTGATCTTGACATTAAGGGCTATTCTGATCTGTGGGATCCGTCTCTGGAGGACAGCATAGCGCTGATCGGCAACTATCGTGTGATCAACGGCATTACTCTTCTTACCATGGGTAAGAGTATGAATGAAGAAGACGTGGATACCATTGCAGAATCTGGTGAAAAGCTGGTAGAGCTGGCACCCAATGTGCGTATGATCCAGGATGACAACACCCAGAATGCACTGCTGAACGGAGAGGCTTCTGTAGCGTTCCTTTACACCTCCCAGGTAACTGCAGCTCTGGCAGAGAACCCGGATCTGAAAGTGGTTTATCCGGAGGAAGGCCTTGGCTTCGGTGTTATGGGAATGTTTATTCCAAGCGAGGCTCCCAATGCAGATGCAGCTTACCAGTTTGTAGACTACATCTTAAGACCGGAGGTTGCGGCACAGTGCTTCAATTATATCGGTTACTACTGCACCAACAAGGCAGCAGATGAGCTGGTAGACGAGAGCCTGGTGGTTCCGGACAGTGTAACAAGTGGAGAGAGTATTAAGAATGTAAGTCAGGAAGCTGAGGAACAGTATAATAAGAACTGGACTGAGTTTAAGGCTGCCTGCGATTAATTGAATTAATTCAGTAAAAGGATAACATCAGGAAAGAGCCTGTGAGTGAACCATTCGGGAGAAAAACGGATAAATCACTGTGCAGGCTCTTTTTTTATGTAATAGAAAAGTCCTACCGGGCAGGATTGCACTGCGGAGAAAGGAGAGAGGTCGCTGGAGGTGGAGAATGCTTGCACATATATGTTTCCGGGGCCAGAGAAAACAACACTGATATTGACAAAGTTTCGCCAGTGTGTGATTATTATTTACAGAAATAAATGAGTTTTTTAGAGGAGAAACAAAATGGAAATATACAAGGGAGCTTCCGCCTTTGCGGGGATTGCCATTGGGAAAATCAGGTTTTATCGGAAAGGTGAATATCAGATCCGACAGCATCAGGCAGATGATGTAAAAAAGGAACTGAAGAATTTTGATGTGGCTCGTCGGCATGTGATGCAGACCTTGAAGGAAGAGTATGACAGAATGTCAGAAAAGCAAATGGACACAGCTGATCCTGAATTGGATATGGAACCCCAACCTTTGGATAGAATTGTGAAAGTGAATGGGGAAAATGGAACAAACCAGATCCTGGAGCAGGCAGAGCTTCTGGGCTCTGGCAGCTTTCTCCGTGCGGTACAGAGTATGATCACAGGGGAAAAGGTGACTGCTGCTTATGCAGTGCAGACCACAAGAGATGAGATGCAGAGTACTTTTTCCAGGCTGAACGATCCGACCATAAAGGAACGAATCCACAATGTAAGCCGCATCTCCAGTCTCCTTCTGGAGATTCTCGGGGAAGATGAGAACAAAATTGATCTGGGAGAGGAACCAGTCATTCTGGCAGCAGATGCCCTTTCTCTTGCAGAACTGATGGAAATGGATAAGGAGAAGCTTCTGGGTATTGTCACCCGCAAAGGTTCTGCTACCTCTCACGCTGCGATCCTTGCGAAAAATATGGATATTCCCTGTGTTACAGGTATTGGGATTCCCCAGTCAGAAGAAGAGTGGGAAGACAGCATTGCCATTATTGACGGATATACGGGAACCATCTATCTGGAACCGGATAATGAGGTACGAAAAGAATACGAGATTCGCCGAAAAGCAGATCTGGTAGAGCGGGAATCCCTTTTGAAGCTGAAAGACAAGGGCGATATTACGAAAGATGGACGTGAAGTGGGAATCTACGCGAATATTGGCAGTCTGGATGATTTAAACAGTGCCCTTTATTATGGGGCAAAGGGAATCGGACTGCTGCGAAGCGAGTTCCAGTATCTTGGCAGGGAGAATTATCCCGGGGAAGAAGAACTTTTTCAGGCATATAAGAAAACTGCTGAGACTATGGGCGACCGCCTGGTAGTTATCCGCACCGCCGATCTCGGGGCTGATAAGCAGGCTTCCTACCTTGAAATTCCGGTAGAAACCAACCCTCTCATGGGTAATCGCGGAATCCGTCTCAGTCTGGACCGGAAGAACCTGTTTAAAACCCAGATCCGTGCCATTTACCGTGCAAGCTGGTATGGAAATCTGGGGATGATGTACCCTATGATCTGTTCGGAAGAGGAAATGGATGAGGTTGAAGCTTTGGTGATGGAAGTAAAAGAAGAGCTGAAGGCAGCAGGTGTACCATTTAAGGAAATCCGGACTGGAATTATGATGGAGACTCCGGCAGCAGTGATGATCGGGGAAGAGCTGGCGAAACGTGTGGACTTTCTGGGAATCGGAACCAATGACCTGACTCAGTACACCTTGGCCATGGATCGTCAGAATCCGCTTTTACAGAAGAAATATGATGATCATCATCCTGCAATTCTGAAAATGATAAAGATGATTGTAGATGCAGGACATGCGCAGAATTGCAAAGTATGTCTCTGTGGGGAACTGGCAGCGGATACCAGATTGACGGAGACATTTTTGCAGATGGGGGTAGATGCATTGTCTGTGGTACCGGCATGTATATTACCAGTGAGGAAGGCACTGAGGGCGGTTTGCATCGCAGAAATGTGATCTTAGCCTATCCTCTGCGACTGTATTGAGGCGTGCATGTATGTGTGAAAAATTGCAGAATAATTACAAAATAAAACGAGAGCACCAGACATGCAGATCCAGATTACAGGCTGTATGTTTGAAAATATGGGTAGAAACATGAACACAAAAAGCAAAGTAATTGTACTTCCCTGTGAAGCTTACGATGAAGAACGAATTTATACACTTATGAAAAATGGTCTGTCTCAGCTGGGAGGTCTGGACAACTTTATAAATAAAGAAGAAAAAATCCTTTTGAAGCCTAATCTTTTGAAGAAAGCAGAAGTGGAGAAAGCGGTCATCACGCATCCGGTTGTGGTGGGTGCTTTTGCCAGGATTTTACGTGAGGAAGGTTATAAGAATATTGTGCTTGCGGATTCCTGTGGTCACGGGACTACGAAACCGGTAATCCAGGGCACCGGAATGGATACTTATCTGGAGAAGTACCAGATCCCGGCCATTGACTATACGAAGGGCGTGCGTGTGGAAAATCCGGAGGGTAACCAGGCGAAGGAATTTATCCTTCCGAAAGAACTGCTGGAGGCAGAGTGTGTGATTTCTCTTTCCAAAATGAAAACCCACGCTCTGGAGCGAATTACAGGAGCAGTGAAGAACAGCTATGGATTTGTATATGGGAAAAATAAGGCCATTGGTCATACCAAATATCCCAGCGCAGACAGCTTCGCCCGGATGCTTATTGATCTGAACCAGTATGTGAAGCCGAGACTTTACATTATGGATGGAATCACTGCGATGGAGGGAAATGGACCGGGCTCCGGAGACCCGGTAGCCATGAACCTGATTCTGATGTCCACAGATCCGGTGGCACTGGACAGTGTGTTTGCAAGACTGGTTTATCTGAAACCGGAGATGGTTCCTACCAATTACCATGGGGAGAAGATGGGACTTGGAAATTGCAGGGAAGAAAATATTGAGGTTGTGGTAGTTGAGGAGAATCCTTCGGCATCAGCAGTGCGTGATGAAGGAAGTGAAATAACTGGGCGCGAGAAGCAGCGCCAGAATGCAAAGGTTTCTGTAGATAAAAAGCAGATTGGTATTGACGTGGTTTGTAATGTGATTTCGATGGAAGCATTAATAGAAAAATATGGCAATCCCAATTTCAATGTGGACCGCACGAAAGTACGAAACAATGTCTGGACAAAGCTTGCCAAGGCTCTGAATATTTTTCAGAAGAAACCATACATTGAGCCTGACAAATGTATCCGTTGTGGAATCTGTGTAAACAGCTGCCCTGTGCCCGGAAAAGCAGTAGATTTTCGAAATGGCAAAAATAATCCGCCTGTTTATGATTATAAGAAGTGTATTCGATGCTTCTGCTGTCAGGAAATGTGCCCGAAGAAAGCGATTAAGGTGAAGTGAGTGTAAAATACTCCGAAGGGAATATCGGAGAAACATCAGAGTAATTTCGGAGATAAAGAAGAAAAGCCACTACCGAGCGTCAACTAAGTTGTGACGTTCTACAGTGGCTTATGTATTTTATCGTCTGATCATCTTCGCTACTTCCCTGATATATTCCGGTGTAGTACCGCAGCAGCCCCCTACAATACCGGCACCTGCATCAATCAGAGCTTTCACATGTCTGGCAAAATCCGGCGCTTTCATGGAATAAACGGCGTTTCCATTATCATCAATGAACGGCATGCCGGCATTCGGCTTGGCAATGACCGGGATGGAAACATTTTCCTTAATATTGCGGATAACAGAAACCAGCTGATCGGGACCAACAGAGCAGTTCACGCCCACAGCATCTGCACCTGCAGCCTCCAGGGAAACAGCAGCTTCAATAGCATTTCCACCGCTGAAAATACTTCCATCTGCATCTACCGTCATGGTACACATAATCGGCAGCTCGCAAACTGTAGAAGCAGCATCCACAGCTGCCAGAGTCTCTTCAATATTGATCATGGTCTCAGCAACGATCAGATCCACGCCGGAATCCTTCAGAATTCCAATCTGCTCCTGATACATTTCGAAAGCTGCCTCATAGGTCATCTCCCCGGCAGGAGCCATCATTTTACCACTGGTGGTAATATCCGCAGCAACGTAAACCTTATGGTCTGCCGCATCAGCGACTTCTCTTGAATAGGAAACCAGAGTGCGGTTGATCTCCTCCATACGGTCCTGCAGACCATGCATGGTAAGACTTACACGGTTGCCGCCAAAAGTAGGAGCGTAGATAATATTGCTTCCCGCTTCGATATAAGCTCTCTGAAGATTCTGGATCACATCCTTATGTGCCAGCACCCATTCCTCTGTGCATACCCCCTTCGGCATACCGGCAGCCATCAGGTTGGAACCTGTAGCGCCGTCCAGAAGAACAATACTCTGTGTCAGTTCCTGAAACTCGTGTTTTGTCATATTGTAATTCCTCCTTAAATTGGCAGAATATTGCATTCAAAACATATTTGCATAACATGCCGCCCATTGTGGTCTGCAACCATCTGGCGAACATTTATCCTGCCGGATACGGTTGATTTCGTCATATTCCTGTCCGCGTCCTGGAAGTTATAACGTTTTCATAAAAAAATTTTATAAATCTTTCGTATTATAACACTATTTAACTTGATTTTCCAGTTGTCAGCGTATAAAATATAAGATATGCTTTTGATGGGGCTGGCTATAAAGTAAGCAGCAGCCCTTAATGACAAAAGAAATAAAAAAGGAGCTAAAAGATGAGTAGAAGGAGAAGAAGAAACGACTGGATACCAGGCGCGGTGATCACCATCATCGTCATTATGCTTTCTGTTGTTTTTATGGGACTTCTGGCAATGACCAAGATGATCCCGACCATTTATATGCTGATCATCGGCATTGTACTTGCGGTGATCGCAGCGATAATCTGGCTGCTGGTATGGCATACCAGATACACAGGCCGCTTTATTGGCGGAACTGTTTTGGCAGTGATCATGATTGCCATTCTGGCATTCGGCGGTTTTTATATTAATAAGACAAGATCCGCCATCAGCAATATTTCTGGTGAGACCACCGAGGTTACACAGATGGCTGTTTACGTAAAGAGCGATGACGCCGCTGATTCTGTAGAGGCAACTGCCGGATATACTTATGGTATTCTTTCCTCACTTGACCGTGAGAACACAGATGGCGCGGTAGCACACCTGAACAGCGAATTCGGCACAGAGGTACAGACGAAAGAGTACGCAGGTCTGACAGAGCTTGCTGACGGAATCCTGAACGGTGAAGTAAATGCCATGCTTCTGAACAGCGGATATCTTAGTGTATACGAGGATATGGACGGATACACAGATTTCAGCACTAAGATAAAAGAGGTTGGAACAGTAGACGTTGAATCCACAATTCAGTCTGCAGAAGAGTCCACCCCTATAGAGCCGATCACCACTGCTAATGGCGGTAAGGTTTACACCATCTATCTCAGTGGTATTGATACCAGAGGTGAGATGACAGCTAAGAGCCGAAGCGATGTAAATATTATTGCCACTGTGAATACAGATACACATGAGATCCTGCTGGTTTCCACACCTCGTGATTACTTTGTACCGCTTTCTATTTCCGGAGGTGCACCGGATAAGCTGACACATGCCGGTATTTATGGAATCGATGTGTGTATGGATACTCTGGGAATGCTGTATGATATTGACATTAATTATTACTTCCGAATTAACTTCGGTGGATTTGTGAAGGTAATCGATGCACTTGGCGGAATTACCGTTAATTCAGATTATGATTTTGATTCCAAGAATATTCTGGGTTATCATTTTAACAAGGGTGAGAATTATGTGAATGGTGAACAGGCACTTATCTTTGCAAGAGAGCGTTACGCATTCCAGGAGGGTGACCGCCAGCGTGGTAAGAACCAGATGGAGGTTATCCGTGGTGTTGTGAAGAAGGCACTTTCTCCGGAAATCCTTACCAGCTATTCCTCCATTCTTTCCAGTCTGGATGGATGCTTCGGTACTAACATCACATATGAAGAGATCGCACAGATCCTTCAGCAGCAGCTTACCAATGGGGGCGACTGGACAATCGTTTCCTACAGTGTAAATGGTACCGGTGCTACTGAGAAACCATATTCCATGAGCCAGAAGGCATATGTTATGGTTCCGGATTATAACACTGTTGATAAGGCTAAGAGCCTTATGGAAAAGGTTCGCAACGGCGAGGTGGTAACGCAGGAGGAGGCTGATGCACCGGTTAGTGGAAGCACAAGCACTGACAGCACCTCCACAGAAACTGTGACCGAGCCAGGTACAGTAGCATCTGAGACACAGGCTGCGACAGATACCACTGCAGCAGATGGAACTACAACCGAAGGCACAGCTGATACTACTACACAGCAGTAAAGAGAATGAGATTCCTGTGGTGAGAGGAATCTGAATATAGAAAGAAGCAAATCATTATATAACGTGGTTTGCTTCTTTTTTTGATGAATTTATAAACTTTTAAGATGATTTTTATATTATATTGTGATAAAATGGGGATATAGAAGAAGGAAAGGCGGGTGAATCTGAGTTTACATTCTTGGATTTTACAGAAGATGACATCGCACAGCTTAGTATGATACCACTTATGGGTGGACAGATGAGCCGTAAAGATAAAATTAAAGAAGGGATTTTTATAGCGAAAGAAGAGCATAATGACATGGCGGATAAAGTGATGGCTATGTTGTATACTCTGGCAGATAAATTTCTGGATGGAATAGAGCTTGATGAGATTAAGGAGGCGATGGTTATGACGAGACTTGGACAGATGATTTTGGATGATGGAATTAGAATTGGAGAGTTGCGCGGACGTGAAGCTGGTATAAATGAAGGAAGCGAAGAAACTCAAAAGAGGATGGATTCTTTGATTAATATTTTGTTGACATCGAATCGAACAGATGACTGTCTGAAAGCTTCAAAAGATGCTGCCTATCGGAAAAAACTTATGGATGAGTTAGGTATAAAATAATATTAGAGCCTGTTTGAAAAGGCTACTGAAAGATGAGTTAAACACAAAAGGCCGGGACATCACTTACCTGATCGTTCCCGGCCCTAACTATGTTAATGTGTGGTTTAAAAGCAAATTTGCATAACCCACCACCCAACCGGAAACAATAAAAAAAGATGACCTCCAAGTCGCATTATTTCAGTAATGCGACGGTCATCCAGGCAGTTTTTCTGCTTTCTTTCCCATCGTCGTTTTACATTCTATCGCGAATAACAGGGAAAGTCAACCAATTATAGCGACTATAGACTCTTTTTGTCGAATTATACCATAATTTATTCCAAATTCACCTTTTCCCATTAGTTTTTCAAAGGGATTTTTTCGATATAAAATAATTGAGTGGTCATATAATTGGTACATACTTATAGAATAAGGAGGCAGCTATGTGCAGAAAAGGTGAAAACATACGCAAACGCAAGGACGGACGCTGGGAAGCCCGTTATATCAAATACCGTGATCCGGAGGGAAAAATCCACTACGGTTCCCTCTATGGCAAAACATATGGCGAAGTAAAGGACAAACGAAACAAAAAAATTGCAGAGGTACCAAGCTATGGACATCTGGTGCGAAATCCTGGCATTTTAAATTACCAGACTACCTTCGAAACAGCCGCAGAACATTGGAAACAGGAAATCCGCTATACCATCAAGGACAGTACTTTTTCCAATTATGAAGCGATTCTGAAGAATCAGCTTCTTCCGGAGCTTGGCAGCACCCAGATACGGAAAATCAGCAATTCTCAGATCACGCAGCTTATTCATAAGAAAAAAGAGCTGGCATTGTCTGCAGGAACCATTCATGTAATTTTAAGCGTACTCCGCAGCATTTTGAACTTTACATCAAAGGGAGGCGTCTATACCAGTGAACCAATCCGCTACCCCCATTTGGCTGGCACCAGCCAGGAGGTGCAGATTATGAAGCTTGCAAACTATAACCAGCTGGAGAAATTTCTTATTGACAATATCAGCGATTTCCATTTCGGTCTGCTGCTTTGCATGCATACCGGCATCCGTGTAGGCGAACTCAGCGGCCTGCGCTGGGAAGATGTGGATTTCACCCAGCACAAAATCCGCATACAGCGTACTGTGATCCGCATCAAAAATCTAGATCAGACCGCTAATCCGGACACTGGAAAAATTCCAAAAACCATTCTGTATATCGGTCCGCCGAAGACAGAGCATTCCAACAGGGAAATTCCATTGCCAGACAAGCTGCTGTTTTATGCGAAACGTTTTCGCAAAGATGGCTCCGCATATATTTTGTCTGGAACTGCCAGATGCATGGAGCCGCGGGTTATCCAGCGCAGATATGCAGCCTTGCTGAAAACATGTGGAATTCCCCCCATTAAAATCCATGCTCTCCGGCATCAGTTTTCCTGTCGCTGGGTGGAGCATGGCTTCGATACCAAGTCCCTATCCGAAATACTTGGACATACTTCCGTGCGAACCACACTGGATTTGTATGTGCATATTCAGGCGGAAACGAAGCGGCAGTATATGAATCAGATGATGGAGCAGGCAATATAACAGAATGAACAATTTCAGAAAAGGCAGTTATGCCAGAGAACTCTCTTGTGAGAGACCTCTGGTGTGACTGTCTTTTTTTGCTGTCTGGAAAAGGTGACCGGATACTGAAAAATCTCAATTTCCAAAATAAGGGGTCTTTATTCGTGGTCGATAGTCCAAATTGTACTGACTTCTGGCGTGTTTGCAGCGCAAATACGCATTACTGAAATATTACGAAAGAAACCAGCAGAAATCACAGACAAAATTTATGAAAACAGGATACAGCATCCGAACCTGGCGCATGCGCCTGGTTTGTCCGGAGCCTATATGGCTGGCCAGAACAGAAGAATATTTTCAGAACGTGGTGGAGTTTTACTACCACCTTCTGAGACAGCATGAAGAACTGTGGAACAGCAGCCTCTTCGACATCCAGCGCAGCCTGGAGCTCTTGACCCTGACCGGTCGGGATGGCAGACAGCCCACCAACCCCTTACCAATGGGGAAAGTACCTGTCTACCTGAGACGCGCAGCCATTAACAAAGCATCTGCCACAGTAAAAAGCACCCAGGAGCTTCAATCCGGATTCCCTGAGAAGCTGGAAGCCAAGGTTACCTTTTTCAAAGGAATGTATTCAGACCTCACCGACAGATCCATTTGCCTGAAGCTGTGGAACGGTGAGAAATGGATCTGGACAGACTGCAATCTGAAAGGACGCCCCTTTCCCCAAGATGGTCAGCTGATGTCGCCCACCCTGGTAAAGGAGGGCAGGCGCTACCTGCTGAATATCCCGGTGAAACAGGAGAACAGCGACGCCCGCACTGCCAAAGAACGAATGGCAGAAGGCACGAACCTGTGCAGTGTACGCTTTACAAACACAGACACCTTCGCAGTGTGCTGCATTCTGGATGAACAGGGAAAACAGCTGGCTGTACACACCTGCCGGGGCGGAGATGCGTACCGCCACCGCTGCAAGCTGCTGGAGACCAGAATACAGAAATCCAGACCAAACACAGTGGGAGACAATAGTCCCCAGCCAAACCGGAAGTACTACATGCACCTGAAGAACCTGTCCGAGCACTACGCCCATCAGGTCAGCCGTGAAATCCTGAACTTCTGCAAAGAGAATCAGGCAGGAATCATTGTCCTCCCCGATTACGACCAGAACTTCACCCGGATGGCAATGGTAAAAAGCGGCAATTTTTCCCCGCTTCACTTAAGCAGCAAGATCCGGACCAACCTGCAGTACAAAGCCTGGGCAGAAGGAATTCTGGTACTGGAAACCAGAACTGACGGCCTGAAAGACAAATGTGCCATCTGCGGCGGCAGGGTTCGCCGGAAGGGAAATGAATTCCTCTGTGAAAATGGTCATCAGGGAAACCGCTTCCTGAATGATGCCAGAAATCTTGGCAGGAAATGCCAGGACAGTTTTTTTCGCAGAAGCAGAACAAGATAATTATTGACAACAAAGATAAAAATGATAATAAGCAGCGTTACGAACGCTCTTATCTATAAAACCGGGTAACCGGGCAAAGAGGCTGCGCCAGTGACGCAGGCTTTTCGGCCGACCACCGCCGGTGCGGGTTCCGGATTTCCCCAAGATATCATGGGAGTCGTCGAAGCACCAGACAGGAAGCTATCTGGTAAGTGGTCAAAGTTATGAAAAAATGGGAGGAAAGGACTGGGGGGGGTAACTCCGTCCGTATGATTAAGAAATGACAACGAAAAAACAAAAAACCGAACGCAAAAAAAGAAAGTTAGAGCATTGGCAGGTAATCGCACTTTACCTGATGATTTATGATGTGATCGCCGTAAACGCCGCATACTTTCTCGGACTGTGGTTCCGCTTTGATTGTACATACTCCGCAATACCCGGAGAATATTTGTCTGCCTATCTGAAATTTGCACCATGGTATACAGTATTCTCTGTTTTTGTCTTTTGGGCATTGCGCCTCTATAACAGCGTATGGCGCTTCGCAAGCTACAGTGAGCTGTTAAGAATTTGCTTATCTACTGTAATTACATTCCTGTTCCAGATAATTGGAATTACATTTGTCATTCAGAGAATGCCAATGTCCTATTATCTCTTCGGAACCATTATTCAATTTTGCCTGATTACAGGAATCCGTTTTTCATATCGATTTATTCTTCTGGAAAGAACACGGAAACAGAAGGAAGAAGAAGGTCCGCTGCATCACATTATGTTGATCGGTGCCGGCCAGGCAGGACAGATCATTCTCCGCGACGTGGAACGTGCCAAAGAGCCAAAGGGAAAGGTTTGTTGTATTATTGACGATAACCCGAATAAATGGGGACGTTATATGGAGAGTGTGCCCATTGTAGGCGGTCGTGATGACATTCTCGCAAGTGCAAAGAAATATAAAATCGACCAGATTCTTCTGGCAATTCCAAGCGCAAGTGCGGCAGAGCGAAGAGATATCCTGAACATCTGCAAGGAAACCAAATGTGAAATGAAGATTCTTCCAGGTGTGTATCAGTTTGTCACCGGAGAAGTGTCTCTCAGCAAAATGAAAGACGTGGCGGTGGAAGACCTTCTTGGAAGAGATCCTATTAAGGTAAATATGGACGAGATTTTCCGCTACATCAGTGGAAAAACCATTCTGGTAACTGGTGGCGGCGGCTCCATCGGAAGTGAACTTTGCCGTCAGATCGCAGCCCACGTGCCGAAACGACTGGTGATCTTCGATGTCTATGAGAACAATGCCTACGACATTGAACAGGAGCTTCGCTCCAAATATCCACATCTGGATCTGGTGGTACTGATCGGTTCTGTGCGTGATACTCGCAAGATCAATGATGTATTTGAAACCTATAAACCAGACATTGTTTACCATGCAGCAGCCCATAAGCATGTACCCCTTATGGAGACAAGCCCCTGCGAAGCTATTAAGAACAATGTAATGGGAACCTATAAAACTGCCCATGCAGCTTTGAAAAACGGCTGCCAGCGTTTCGTACTGATCAGTACGGACAAAGCTGTAAATCCAACCAACATTATGGGAGCCAGCAAGCGTCTCTGTGAGATGGTTATTCAGACCATGGATAAGATCAGCAGAACCGGAAGAGAAGATCTGCTTCCGTTACTGGGAAGTCATTATGAGGACAGTGAGGAAGCACTTGCTCAGGTGGCAGCGACTTGTGAAAATCCAGGAGCAAATGGTGAGAGAAAATACAGGACTGAATTTGTGGCAGTGCGTTTCGGAAATGTGCTGGGAAGTAATGGATCTGTTATTCCGCTGTTTAAGAAACAGATTGCCAAAGGTGGTCCGGTGACCGTTACCCATCCGGATATTATCCGTTACTTTATGACCATTCCGGAGGCGGTAAGTCTAGTGCTCCAGGCTGGAACCTATGCAAAAGGCGGAGAAATCTTTGTGCTGGATATGGGAGCTCCGGTGAAGATTGATACGCTGGCGAGAAACCTGATCAAGATGTCAGGACTGACACCGGATGTGGATATTAAAGTGGAATACACAGGACTTAGACCTGGGGAGAAGCTTTATGAAGAGAAGCTGATGGCAGAGGAAGGGCTGACGAAGACGGATAATGATCTGATCCATATTGGGAAGCCGATTCCGTTTGATACGGATGAGTTCTTACATCAGCTTGAGAATCTGGCTGTTGTGGCATATGGAAATGATCCAGATATTAGAAGCTATGTGGAAGAAATTGTGCCGACTTATCATGCGGCGAAGGATGATTTGAAACTGCATGGGGAGACATATAAGAAATTATTCAATAAAGCAACTGAAAATAATCATTAATTCATTTGAACATATATTATTAAATTTTAAGAGAGGCAGAGAACAATGAAAATACCATTTTCACCACCAGATATTACAGATGCAGAGGTTGAACAGGTTGCAGAAGCACTTCGTTCCGGTTGGATTACTACCGGACCGAAAACAAAAGAATTAGAGCGTGAAGTTGCGGATTTTTGTGGCGTTAACAGAGCAGTATGTTTGAATTCACAGACAGCTTGTGCGGAAATGACACTGAGAGTTTTAGGAGTAGGAGAAGGTGATGAAGTAATTACCTGCGCTTATACCTATACAGCAAGTGCATCTGTAGTATGCCATGTAGGTGCAAAACTTGTATTAATCGATACACAAAAAGATTCTCTTGAAATGGACTATGAGAAACTTGCAGATGCAATTACAGAAAAAACTAAGGTAATTATTCCTATTGATCTTGGTGGTGTACCATGCGATTATGACAGAATCTTTTCTATAGTTGAAAGTAAGAAACATCTGTTCCATCCGTCAAACGATATTCAAAAAGCAATAGGAAGAATTATTGTAATGACTGATGCAGCTCATGCGTTTGGAGCAGAGTGGCATGGCAAAAAGGTTGGAAGTATTGCTGATTTTAGTAACTTTAGTTTTCATGCAGTGAAAAATTTTACAACTGCAGAAGGTGGAGCTGCTACATGGAAAGATATTGAGGGAATTGATAATGAAGAATTATATCATAAATATCAATTGCTTTCCCTTCACGGACAGTCAAAAGACGCTCTTGCTAAAACTCAGCTTGGTGCATGGGAATATGATATTGTTGGTCCATGGTATAAATGCAATATGACAGATGTTGTTGCAGGAATTGGTCTTGCACAGATGAAACGTTATAAAGGCTTACTTGCCAGAAGAAAAGAAATAATTGGAAGATATGATGATGCATTTAAGCCATTAGGAATTGAAGTCCTGAATCACTATGCAGATGAACATCAGTCATCAGGTCATCTTTATATTACAAGAATTCCAGGGATTACTCTGGAACAGAGACATGAGATTATTGTAAAAATGGCGGAAAAAGGAATTGCATGTAATGTACATTATAAGCCATTGCCAATGATGACTGCATACAAGAATCTTGGGTTTGATATTAAAGATTATCCAAATGCTTATAAGAGATTTGAAAATGAAATTACACTGCCACTTCACACTAAATTGACTGACGAAGAAGTGGAATATGTAATTGAAAATTATTGTGAAATTGTAAAGAACTATATTGGAAAATAATTAGGAGAAGTAATTAATGATTTTGAAAAAATGGGATGACCTTCCTGAATTTATGAAATGTGATGAGGTAAAGGTATACTATGATATTTTATCACGAAAGAAAGGAAGTCTGGTTCTGAAACGGATTTTTGATATTGTAGTGGGGGTTATCCTGTTGATTCTCCTGGCTATACCTATGCTGATTATTGCTGTGATGATAAAAATGGACTCTAAAGGACCTGCTTTTTATCGTCAGGAGCGTGTAACCAGATATGGTAAAAGGTTTAGAATACATAAATTTCGTACTATGGTCAATAATGCCGATAAGATTGGATCTGCTGTAACAGTAGGTGGTGATTCAAGAATCACCAAAGTGGGAGCAAAAATTCGGGATTATCGGTTAGATGAGTTGCCCCAGGTTTTTGATGTACTAAGTGGAGATATGAGCTTTGTGGGAACGAGACCTGAGGCAACTAAGTATGTAGAAAAATATAGTAATGAAATGTTGGCCACACTTTTATTGCCGGCAGGAATAACTAGTGAGGCTAGTATTCGATACAAAGATGAGGCAGAACTTTTGGATTCAGCAGATGATGTGGATCGGGTATATATTGAGAAAGTGCTACCGGAGAAGATGAAATATAATTTGCAAAGTATCAAAAATTTCTGTTTTGTTATTGATGTTTATGTCATGATAAAAACATTATGTGCAGTACTGGGAAAAGAGAAAAATTGATGAGTAAAATAAGTGTTATAATTCCATGCTATAATGCGGAAAAATATATAAAGAAATGTTTTGATGGCTTAGAAAAGCAAATTTTTAAAGAATTTGATGTAATTGTTATAGATGATTTTTCAACAGATAATTCTCTTAATATTTTATACAAGATAAAGCAAAAATCGAAGCTGAAAATAAAAGTTATTGAAATGAAGCAGAATGTTGGTCCTGGAGAAGCAAGAAATGTGGGAATTAAAGCATCTGATTCAGAGTATCTTGCTTTTTGTGATAGTGATGATTATTATGAGGAGAATTTTTTATATTGCTTATATAATAAAGCTGTAGAACAAAGCGCTGATGTAGTAATGTGTAATAGCAAGCTGAAATTGCAAAATGGGTCATTTAGAAATAATAGCTACACTAATATTTTTAAATTATATAATACTAAATCTGACTATATAGCGTTATCCAGAACTTCGCTATGTTATTTACTATTAAGAAGAAATTTGTTTGAAGATTTGCCAATTCCATCATTAAGAAATGGAGAGGATATGGCTATTATCCCATTGCTATTGGCAAAGGCAAAAATTATTACACATATAGATAATGCATTATATGTATATTGCGTTCGAAAGGAATCTGCATCTGTTAGTGTTTCTGCGAATAGTTTTTGGGATTTGCTTAAATGTCAGCAGATAATAGAGAAATCTTGGAATAAAGAATATCAGGAGGCTTTACAATTTATAGGCATAAAAAATGTATTGTATTCTGCTGTGTTGATTGGTATAAAGGCAAAAGTAAATACGAAAGTGATAAAAGATACGATTCGTAAATTTGAAAGAGAACATAATAAGTGGTATTTGAATTCTTATATTAAAACTTTGGATTTTAGACATCGCTTTTTTTTGAAAACTATAAAATATAGATGTCTTGTCTTGACAAAAGCTTATGTATTTTTACATTCATTATTAATGAAATAGGTGGGAAATTATATGGAATATAGTGTTTTGATATCTGTATATTATAAGGAAAAAGCAGAGTATTTGATAGAATGTTTAGAAAGCATGGTACATCAGACGGTTGAGCCGAGTGAGATAGTAATTGTTAAAGATGGAAAGTTGACTGTAGAATTGGAAGATGTTTTGACAGAATATAAAACAAAGTATCAGAGACTTTTTAAATTTGTATGTTTGGAGAAAAATGTTGGATTAGGCTTAGCACTTGCAGAAGGAATTAAAAATTGCAGTTATGAGTTAATTGCTAGAATGGATTCGGATGATATTTCTATACCCAATAGATGTGAGTTACAATTGAGAGAGTTTGCCCAAGATCCATTATTGGATGTTTGTGGGGGATATATTAAAGAGTTTTGTGATTCAAAAGAGGGGGTTGTGTCTATTAGAAAGGTCCCATTGGTGGATAGTGAAATAAAAGAATACCAAAAAAGAAGAGATGCTGTAAATCACGTTACGGTAATGTTTAAAAAGTCTAAAGTTTTGGAGGCTGGGAATTATCAACATGCCTTGCTTATGGAAGATAGTCTACTATGGACGAATATGATATTACATGGTGCAACGTTTAAAAATATTGCTGATTATTTAGTGTATGTAAGAACAGGTGCTGATATGTTTAAAAGAAGAGGAGGATTAAAGTATTTTAAAAAATATAAAAATGGTAGAAAAATAATATTACAGACAGGGTATATTTCAAAATGGGATTATTATTATACATTGTTGGTTCAGCTAATTTTTTCAATTTTACCAAATTCTGTTCGGGAATTTGTATATGAAAAATTGCTTAGGAGTAATAAGGAGTGATAATTAAATGAAAATATCCGTAATGATAATTACATATAATCGAAAACGGGAAATACTCAGAGCTTTAGAATCTTGTGTGTGTAATAAGATTGAAGAAATGGAATTTGTTATTGTAGATAATAATTCAAGTGATGGTACACAAGAAGCAGTAGAAAAATTTTTTTGTGAAAATAATATAAAATATAAATATTATTATTCTAGTGAAAATTTAGGTATTTCAAATGGAAGAAATAAAGCATTTGAAATGTGTACAGGAGAATATATTGTTTGTTTAGATGATGATGCTGTGGTAATAACAAAAGATTTTTTTGCGAAAATATATTCTGAAATGAAAAAACATGATGCAGTGGCTGCAGCATTAAAGATATATGAACCTCAAAATGATAGGTTTTTAAAAGGGTTTGTATACGAAGAAAATAATGAATTATTAGCTCTATCATACATTGGAGCGGGACATGTTTTGAGACGTGATTTTTTTGAAAGCAGTAAATTATATCCTGGTACGTTACGATTTGGTTCTGAAGAATATTATGTCGCATATAGAATAAGAAAGTATAAAAAGAAAATGATATATTTAGAAAATGTTGAAATTCATCATTTACCTAGTAATGTAGCACGAGTGTATGGCGACGAGCGTGATGTAAATATTATTGCAAATAATTACGTTATAAGAAAAATGTGTTATCCTATTTTTTGCATACCTATTTTAAAATTAATGCTATTTTTGAGAATGTTGAAGCACGAATATTACTTTAATGGTTATTCAAAAAAAATCAATAAAATGATTAAGGAAAGATATTCAGTAGAATATGTTGATAGAATGGGGATAAGTACAATGATAAAAATGCTAAAAGATGTGGGAATTGCGCAAGTTTTTTGATGAGTAAAAGGATAGATCAATGAGAAAAAAAATTAAAATTAGTACTGACTTATATTCGTTATTTTCATATATGGTTGCGTTGTTATTAGTTTTTATGTTTAGAAACAATGATAGTTATTTTAACATTAATAACTATAAGATGGGCTTAATAGTTATTA